>JACQJM010000186.1 GCA_016205045.1 Elusimicrobiota bacterium
CTCCAGAGGAGTCCAGCGTGTTGGAGGGGCCCAGCGTGCTGGCCCCCAGCCCCCAGCCCCTGACCAAGGTGGGTTTCGGTTACGATATTCACCGTTTGGTGTCGGGAAGAGATCTTTTTCTGGGTGGGGTGAAAGTGCCTCATGCTAAGGGTCTTTTGGGCCACTCCGATGGGGATGTGATTCTGCACGCTGTGGGAGATGCTGTGCTGGGGGCGCTGGGAGAAGGTGAGATCGGCCAATACTTTCCTCCTTCCGACCCTGAAATCAAAGGGATTCCCAGCTCAAAGATCATGGAAAAAGTTTTGGAGAAATTGAGGGATAAAGAGGGTCGAATTCTCCATCTGGATGTCACCCTGGTGGCGGAAGAGCCCAGACTGGCTTCTTTTTATCCTAAACTTAAGGCTTCTCTCTGCAAAATCATGAAACTTCCCGCCGAGCGGATCAATATCAAAGCCAAAAGCCAGGAAGGCCTGGGAGAAATTGGCCAAGGACAAGCCATCGCCTGCTATGCCGTTGCCTCAATAGTTTCTGCTCAATGACATTGAGCAGAAACTAGTTCGAGGTTCTAGGTTCGGAGTTCGAAGTTAAATAAGGAGTTTCCTTAAAAACTTAGAACATAGAACTTAGCACTTAGAACTTTAAGCAATTTATGCCCATTCAACTTTTTAATACCCTCACGCGAAAGAAAGAAGACTTTACCCCGTTGAACCCCCCCCAGGTGGGTCTTTACACTTGCGGTCCTACCGTCTATAACTACGCCCACATAGGAAATTTTAGAACGTACGTCTTTGAGGACATTCTTCGCCGTTCCCTGGAATATTTGGGTTTTAAAGTCCAACATGTGATGAACGTGACGGATGTGGGACACTTGATCTCCGATGCGGACACCGGGGAAGACAAAATGGAAGTGGGCGCTAAGAGAGAGGGAAGAACAGCCTGGGAGATTGCGGAATTTTATACCCAGGCTTTTTTCAGGGATGCGGGCAAACTTAACATCCTGCCCTCGCACACCATTCCGCGGGCCACCCAGCATATCCCCGAGATGATTGCCCTAATCCAGGCATTAGAAAAGAAAGGGTATACGTACCGAACTTCGGATGGTATTTATTTTGACACCTCTAAATTTAAGGAGTATGCCAAGTTGGCGGGAGAAAAGAACATCCAAGGTCTCAAGGCGGGGGCCCGGGTGGAGGCCAGCGCGGAAAAAAAGAACCTGACTGATTTCTCCTTATGGAAGTTTTCTCCCCCAGGCACAAAACGACAGATGGAGTGGGATTCTCCTTGGGGGAAGGGATTCCCAGGATGGCACATCGAGTGTTCCGCGATGTCCATGAAATATTTAGGTGAAACATTTGATATCCATTGTGGGGGCATTGATCACATTTCTATCCATCATACCAATGAGATCACGCAATCCGAGGCTGCCACCGGGAAAAGATTTGTGCGTTTCTGGCTCCATGGCGACTTTCTCAATATGGGAGCCAAAATGTCCAAATCGAAAGATGGATTTGTCACCGTTAGCTCTTTAGAGGAAAAGAATTTTAATCCTCTGGCTTATCGTTATTTCTGTTTGAATGCTCATTACCGTGTTCCTCTGGATTTTTCCTGGGAAAATTTATTAGCGGCTCAAAAGAGTTGGGAAGCCCTTAAAGGCCATGTTTTGGATTGGCAAAAAGAGTCTGTTTCGGGAAGCCGGGATGTTCAAAGAGAGGAGACCGCCCGGCAAAAGTTTTTGGAGTGTATTCAGGATGACCTAAATTACCCCCAAGCCCTAGCGGTGTTATGGGAAGTCGTCCGGGGAAATTTTTCGGCCTCCTCCAAGAAAGAACTTGTTCTAGAATTCGATAAGATTTTGGGGCTTTCTTTGGATCGACCCCCGGAATCCACTTCCTTGAACCTGGAGGTTCAGGCGTTAGTCCAGAAAAGGGAAGAGGCACGCAAGACAAAAAATTTTAAGGCAGCCGATCAGATCCGAAAGCAGTTGGAAGAAAAAGGGGTTCTTTTAGAAGATACGCCCCAGGGCCCGAGGTGGAAGCTGAAACCCAAGGTGAGGGATGAGGGATGAGGGATGTGTTATGAGTTTAAATCTTTATCTCATATCTCATAACTCATATCTCATATCTTAGAAAATGCCTACTCAACTTATCTACGGCATCCATCCCATTAGAGAAATCCTCAAAAGCGGACGGCGGCGTTGTCATCAACTGTATCTGGCGCGCTCTCACAATGATACAGACATTAAAGAAATATTGGCGCGAGCCAAAGCTTCGGGAATCCGCGTGGCCTTCACCCAAGAGAAAGAGCTTAGCCGTTTGACGCGAGGGGCGGTCCACCAGGGTGTGGTGCTGCAGGTTGATCTTCCCACTGTTTGGAACTTGTCCGATGTTTTGGCGGAGTCTCCTCCCCACTCCAAAACGATTTGGGTAGGTTTGAATGAGGTGACGGATCCCCAAAACTTAGGAGCCATTCTCCGGGCTTGCGCTTGCTTAGGAGCCTCGGTAGTGATTTTGCCGGAGCGCCGCAGCGTGAGTCTGACCCCTACCGTTCAAAAATCCGCTTCGGGCGCTTTGGAGTGTGTGAAAGTGGTCTCCGTCATCAATCTCAACCAGACGATCTTAGAGCTCAAGAAAAAAGGGTTTTGGGTATATGGTGCTGCGGTTTCTGGAAAACCTCTTCCCTACACCAAGTTTGCGGGACCAGCCCTTCTCCTTATCGGCTCAGAAGGCTCTGGTTTAAGGGAAAAAACAGCCGAACATTGTGATCATCTGGTCTCTATTCCTCAAGCCCCTGGAGGGGTGGAGAGTCTCAATGCTTCCTGCGCTTGTGGGATTCTGCTCTACGAAATCCAAAGGCAGTGGTCCGGCCCGTCCCGGTAAAGTACGTTCTTCCAAACTTCCTCTTGACATGCTTTTTAGCCCTGCTACACTAATAGGGTCACTCCTATGAAGAATGCTATTTGCTTGCTTATTTTTACGGGACAGATTCTGGCCTTGTTCCCGTATGGTTCCGCGCAAAAATCCTCGGATTCGGCCTCGGTCGATCCTCTAAAACCCATTCCTAAAAATACACTGCCCAAAGTGCGGGTTCCTAACCCTACCGGTAGCGATTCCTTAAGAATGTTGACCCAGCGCAACGTGGGACAGATCAAGTTCCAAAAACCTCCCGACTCCGCTAATCCCTCTGGAAATATTACCGCGCCCAAATCAAAGAAAGGAAAAAAATATAAGAAAACTTCTGAATCCCCCCCCGAAAAAATTCCTCAGATGGCCCTTCCTGCGTTGGGAGGTTCAAATGGGATCAGTGGAGATATGATCGAAACAGACGAGAATCGCATGGCGATAGGAGATGCCTCCAAAAAAGGAGGAAGTGGAGGAAACTTCGAAAAGTCCGAATTCAACACCCGCAAGCCGCTTTTTCAGTCTCAAGATAGACTGATCCCAAAACTAGATCCTCCTGCCAGCGCTCCTTCCAAAATCAAACATAATACCAAGAAGCGGAAGAAATAATATCAGGCTTTTTTGGCGGCTACGGTTGTTTTTCGGCGTTCCGCCAGTGTTAAAGCCCGCTCAATTTTAAGCTTTAATGTTTCCATTTCAAAAGGTTTTACCAGGTAATCTACGGCTCCAAAAAGCAGGGCGTCATTGAGTGTAGCCGCATCTGAGAGGGCGCTTACCGTGATGATGGGAATATGTGCCGTTTGGGTGTTGGTGTGGATCTCTTTGGTGAGACTGATGCCATCTTGATCCGGCATCATGATATCCATCAGAATAAGGTCAGGAACATTTTTGAGAAGGTGCTCTTTAGCTTTTTTGGCAGACGTGACGCAGGTGATATCGTAACCCAACACGGGAAGACTGTCCTCGTACATTTCACAGGCCGAGGCTTCGTCGTCCACGGCTAGGATCTTCTTTTTGGGGAACATGATCCCTCATTCTATGATTTTTCACCCGTCTTGTCAGCGGATCGGACATCTTGTAAACTACTTCTATAATGGGACTTCTAGATTGTGTTTCTTTATTGACTTAGAACTTCGAACTTAGAACATAGAACTGTCTTTACATATGTCCAAACTTGTACTTTTACGACACGGAGAGTCCCAATGGAACCAGGAAAACCGGTTTACCGGGTGGGTGGATGTGGGTCTTTCTCCTAAGGGTGTGGAGGAAGCCCATCGGGCAGGGAAGCTTTTGAAGGATTTTCATTTTGATAGAGCCTACTGCTCTGTCCTCAAGCGGGCTCTCCTCACTCTCGATATCGTTTTGGAAGAGATCGACCAGGAGGGTATTCCCGTAGTGCGGGATCAGGCATTGAATGAGAGACACTACGGGGATCTTCAGGGTCTCAATAAGGCTGAAATGGCCCAGAAGTATGGGGAGAAGCAGGTGCATATCTGGCGGCGGAGCTATGATGTGGCCCCGCCTGGTGGAGAAAGCCTCAAGGATACCGCGGCCCGCACCCTGCCTTTCTTTAAAAAGTTTATCCTGGAAGACATTCGAAAGGGCCTCAACGTTCTTGTCTCGGCCCATGGAAACAGTTTACGGGCGGTGGTGATGGAGTTGGATCATTTGTCTCCTGAGCAGGTGACCGAATTAAACCTGGCCACTGGTGTTCCCATCGTGTATGAGATGGATGCTAATCTCAAAATTCTATCGAAGTCCATTTTGAACGGAGAGAGGTGAATCATCCGGCCGAATTACAGGTGTTAAGAAAGCTGCTTTCTTTATCCAATCAGGATAGTCGTTCCTTGATCCATGACTTCGGGAAAGCGGCCCACCCCTTGCACCTTTTGAACCGGGCTTCCTCTCGCGCACCGATCGTCCCCATGGCTTTGGGTCTGAACCCATTTGTGGTGTCCCGGGAACATTCCCGTCAGATTCAAGCCTTGGTGAGGGCGGTCTTCCGATTTCAACTCAAAATTCCGTCATTGTATCAAGCCAATTTTCCGAACCTCCGCCGGATTTGTTTCCTGGAACCTTCTTCCGCTTCCTGGTTCAAGAGGCTTTCCCACTTGGTTCCCAGGCGGCCCCCTGCGCAGAGCTGCGGGGACCATGAAGCGCCCCGCCAAAAGCCGCGGGACTGCCCTTCGGGACTGCCTGAGGCGCGGCGGCCCGATCAAGTCTTGCCATTTCGGGATCTTCTTATTCGAGCGGATGTGGGATTGGCGGCTCGAGGACAAATCCCGGTCCTCTATGAGACAAACGCCACTGCTCTGGGGGGCATGTTATTCCATGCCATGGGGGTGAAGGTGATGGAGGATTTGATTCTGAAGGACCTGGGCTTGTCTCGATCCGGTCTGCGCATTCGCAGGACCCCCGATCTTCTGGATTACCTGTGGCGTTGGTTGGGGTCTCCTTCCGATATTTCCACCGCTCTTGTGGAGGATCTCCCCTTCAACGATTCTTATAGCGAGATCCCGTGGATCGCCCAATATTTTCGAAAAAAGGGTGCCGGGGCGGTGCACGGCCATCCCCGTCAGTTGAGGCTTAAAGGAGGGAGAGTTTATCTTCATGGAAGGGCGGTGGATCAAGTATTTAGGGACATGACGTTTAAGGATATGGGCCGATGTCCTAGGTTCGGGAGAAGGAAATATGCCGGCCTGATAGAACTTTTGAACAGGAGAAAATCCTTTCCGGGAATTTCGGGAGAATTTGACCATAAGGGTATCTTGGAGTGTCTCACCTCTCCTCATTACCAATCCCTCTTCTCTCCTCGCGAAGTCCGGCTTTTCAAGAAGTATGTCCCCTGGACGCGAGTTTTGTGGGAGAGGAGGACGGAAAACCCGGAGGGCAAACGGGTAGATTTGTTTGAGTATGTAAGAAAATCCAAGGATTCTCTCATTTTGAAACCCAACCAATCCGCTGGAGGAGAGGGAGTTCTTTTCGGGGTGGAAGCGAACCAGGCTCAATGGGAGAGGGCGTTGGAGAAAGCTCACCGGCAGGAGAGTCGGTGGGTGACTCAGAAGTACGTGGAATCCTCCCGGAGGTGGATGGCTTATGTGAAGGATGAGAAGATCCATTTTGAGAACTGCTATTTTTCCATCGGGGTGTTTTATTCTTCTCAGGGACCGGGGTACCATTGTCGGGTGAGTCGGTCCAACGTGGTCAATGTGGCAAGAGGTGGGGCGTTGGCATGCGTGTATGTGGGGTAGGGCCTTCGCGACCCTTCAGTACCCTGGTGGATGGCGTGTATTTTATAAGGAGTTGGAGAAGGTTTGACGCGGTTGAAGAGAGCGGTTTAATGGGGAGTAAATCCGTACGTTTGGAAGATCGCTTCCATATTTCCTAACGGGATTTCAAAATCGTCTTTCCACTGAGAATTTTTGCAGCCTTTATAATAGGCAGCCAGGAGCTCAATGCTTTGTTTGATGAATTCCTTGCTAGCTTCTCCAGCCGAGGCTTGGGTGGAGTAAACCTCCACCTCTCGGCACTGATAGTGAGGACCCGCGGCCCATTTGCTCATGAAGGTCTCTCGGGCACCGGGGATTCGAGATAGTTCCTCGATATTCATAGGAGGATTTTTTAGTTTTTCACCGGTAATCTTTTGAATGGCTTCTCCGGCCAGAGTTTGCCATTGAGTGAAATGCCTGGCTTCATGGGTTACAATGGTATGGATAGAGGATTTGCATTCACTAGAGGTGAGTTCATAAAAGTTGCAAGAATCCTTCCAGAACATCAGTTTACCTGTTTCAGTTACTTCACCTAAAGGAAGTGGAACGGTTTTTATTCTAGTTTGTTTGTCCAATTGGGCGGGCCAGTTAAAATTAAACCGATAACCTTCTGGAACTCCATCATAGGTCAAAGACACATAGTGGTGGAAATTGACATAGTTGGACCATTCCTCTGTTTCCCTAAGTTTGTATTCCATCCTGGAGTTTGCTTTTTGAATTTCTTCCAGGATCCAGGCATCGATTTGTTCTTTTGAGAAGGTTTGAGGAGGAGGGAGGGCCTGTTTTTGAGCGGGTTCTTCCACAAAAGTGGGTTTGGGTTCAGAAACTTGAGAAGGTTGGATGTCTTCGTTAGAATCACCGAATGACTTCAATTGATCCAGGGCTGATATTTCTTGTCCTATCACGAGGCCAAAGGAAAAACAGAGACAGAATCCTATTCCTAAATATTGCATGGAGTTCTTTAAGATCATTTGTTTCCTCCCTATCTGAGTGTACAGATAGTTTACTATCAATACCAATTTTTCAGAAATGCCTTTGGACCTAGAAATGGTCAGGAAATGGACCTATTTCGGTCCAGGTCCTTAGGGCTCGGTAAGAAATAAGTGACGGAAAAAGGAGGCTGCCTCCTTTTTCCAGCCAACCTTCCTTTGGATTTGTGATCCTCGCCGAGCAAGAGGGTGGTAAGGTTTGAGGTAGGGAATTACTAGGGTTTTCCTCTCCCTTTTAAGGGAGAGGATGGTCCGGTGTAACACCGGACCAGGTGAGGGTTTTCCCTTGTACAATAA
>JACQJM010000192.1 GCA_016205045.1 Elusimicrobiota bacterium
TCGCCGTCAAGCGGCGCCGGCCCTCTGGGTGAATTCCCCAACTGGGGAATTCAGGTTAGTGGAGAAGTACGGTGAAGGTCGGCGTGGTCATTCCGGTCTATAACGAGAAAAATCGCATTGGAGAAGTTTTGGCCCGATTCAGCCCCGGCTTGACTCAAGCCGCTCTTCAAAGGGATATCCCTCTGTCAGATGTGGTGGTGGTGGACGACGGTTCCGATGACGGGACTCCGGAGGTTCTAAAGAAGGCGGGGGTTGCTCACTTAAGGCATTCTCAAAGACAAGGGGTGGGCTCGGCGATACGGGACGGCCTAGATTATTTGCGGGCGAAGCATATGGAGGTGGCGGTGGTGATGGCGGGCAATGGGAAGGACGAACCGGCCGAGATCCCTCGCGTGGTGGCCCCCATCTTTTCCGGAGAGGCGGATTATGTTCAGGGTTCCCGATTTTTTCAAGGGGGGTCTTTTAAGAATCTACCCATTTCGCGGTATCTCATGGTGAAGGGGTACACCTGGATGTGGACTCTGTTGGTGGGCCGAAGATTGACGGACGTCACCAACGGTTTTCGAGCCTATCGTCTCTCTCTTTTGGAAGATGAGCGCATCCGCTTGGATCAAGAGTGGTTGAACACTTACGAGCTGGAGTATTACATCCACTACAAGGTGTTGTCCTTGGGATATAAGTTTAAAGAGGTGGCTGTGTCTAAAAACTATCCCAGCCGGACCAACTACTCCAAAATACGCCCGATTTTGGATTGGTGGAGCATTATTAGGCCGCTCGTGCTTTTGAGGTTGGGAATCAAGAAATGAGTGTGATTGCGGATTGCGGATTGCGTCCCAAACATCCAAGATTCGTAAGTTTTGGACGTACCATTCGTAACGGCTTCAAGGAAGGAATGGTACGGATTTTGGATTTTTTTCAGAAGCTCTTTTCAATTCGAAATTCGCAATTCGAAGTTCGCAATAAACTTGATCGTTTCTTGGTGGCGGTGGTGGCGCTGGCGGTGTTGAGTCGGATCGCTTTTTTTGTGGTCTGGAGGGCCCAAAATTTGGTGGTTCTTTTCCCGCATGATCCTTATCCCACCGTGGCGCTTTCTTGGTTGGGCTGGACCCCTCCGCTCGACTCCATCGGCCATCCCCCGCTCTACTCCGCTTTTTTGGCCGTTTTATTCTGGTTTTTTAGGGGGGCTAGGGATTGGGTAGTCCCCGGGCTTCAGTGCCTATTGTCTGCGGGCTCCACACTATTGCTGTACTCCTGGGCCCGGCGGGTGGGGCCCGAAGTCGCCGCAAAGCTGGCGGCTCTGGGGATGGCCCTGGACCCCTTCCTCATTTTTTTCGCTCCCCAGTACCAGTCCGAAACCTTTTTTGTATTTTTGATTCTCTGCTTCTTCGTGGTGTTGTATCGGGCTTTGGAAAATCCACGGGGAAGGACCGCCTTTTCCGCCGGATTTTTGGGAGGACTCGCCAGTCTTTCGCGAGGAGTCTTTCTGACCTATGCCCCTTTCTTGGCACTGTCTTTAGGGGGCATGCGGCGATGGGATGTGTTGAGGTGGATGGTTTTGGGTTGGACACTGCCCATTCTTTTGTGGACACTGAAAAATGCTCACACACACCATGCCTTTATCCCTGTCTCGGCCCAATCGGGGTGGAACATGTACGAGGGATTCACATTAGACCGCGAAGAGCTTCGTCGGAGGCCTCAAGAGATGACGCGGGAGATTAAGAAGGCCGGCATTCAAGATCCCATCGAGATAGACCGCTATTTTCAAAAAAAGATAAACCACTGGATTCGGGAAAATCCCGGAGCTGCTTTGAAGATCGTGTTTTTCAAGCTGTTCCGTTTTTGGAGGCCCTGGCCGTATGACCCCTACTCCGGTCCTGCGCGTTGGGTGATAGGAATTTATTGCGGCGGGGTTTTAAGTTTGGCCTTATGGGGGATGGTGAGGCTGCGGGGGATTTGGAATCTTTTGATGCCCGTTTTTGCCTTCTTTGTGGGCTTGACGATCCTCCACTCCATCTATTTTACATCCCTGAGGTATCGTATACCCTTGGAGCCGTTTCTTCTTTTCTTTGCGGCGGTGGGGTTGGTGGACATCTGGTCGCGAATGCCCGCAAAAAGATCGGTGGGCGTAGGATGATCCCGCACCT
The DNA here is from genome assembly GCA_016205045.1 of Elusimicrobiota bacterium. Lineage (GTDB taxonomy): Bacteria > Elusimicrobiota > Elusimicrobia > JACQJN01 > JACQJN01 > JACQJM01. Next base: position 2,145 of record JACQJM010000192.1, read on the forward strand.
TTTGATCGTAGGCACGCAGAGCAAACTGTTCAAACAGTGGAGTATTAAGGCTTTTGCAAAAAGGAAAAAGTAAAAAATGGTGGTTGCTATACCAACTACCCTGCGTGCCTGCAGTTTTCCCTGGGTGGGTGCCGTCATTCGAGTGTGGAGTTTGGGGGTAGTAGCATGAAGACGATTCGGTTAGCGATGGGATTAAACTTGGGACAATCAAAAGGTGCGGGATGAAAGTCTCCATATTGATCCCTGTATATAACGAAAGAAACACTCTGCCCACGGTTCTGCAGGGATTGGCAGGCCTCAAGGGAATGGATTTAGAAGTGGTGATTGCCGATGATGCTTCGCGGGATGGCACTACGGCCTGGTTGCGTCAGCAGATTCCACGATTCCCTTTTCCGGTGAAGGTGGTGTACCACGAAAAAAATCTGGGCAAAGGAGCGGCGGTGCGGTCGGCTTTCGAGGCCAGCTCGGGAGAAGTGGTGTTGATTCAGGATGCGGATTTGGAATATGACCCTAAATACATTCCAGAACTGGTCCGCCCCATCCAGGAAGGGAAAATGGATGTGGTGTACGGCTCCCGGCTCTTGGCGCAAGGCTCTGTTACTTACAGCCAGCTTTATTTGTGGGGAAACAAGTTTTTGACCTGGCTCATCAATCTATGCTGCGGCTCCCGCATGACGGATTCTTACACCGGTTATAAAGCTTTCCGCCGGTCGGTGGCCAACTCTCTTCAGATGCAATCGAGGGGGTTTGAAATCGAGGCGGAGATATCTGTAAAAGTGGCCATGAAAGGCTGGCGCTACCACGAAATTCCTGTCGTGTATCAGGCGCGCAGCCGTGAAGCGGGGAAAAAGATCAACTGGCGCGATGCGGTGAAGGGAGTTCGGACAATCTTGTGCACGTGGTGGAGTGAAAAAAAGAGACTAGGGGCTGAGGGAATGAACGTCATTGCGAATTGCGGATTGCGGATTGCGGACTTTTTCAGGATGTGCTTTTCAATTCGAAATTCGAAATTCGAAATTCGAAATAATTTCCAGTCCCTAGTCTCTAGTCCCGCCAGTCTTGCCTTGGTGGTTCTGGTTTTCTTGGGGGTGGGACTCCGGTTTTGGAATATTTCCTATGGGCTGCCGGCCGTATTCAATGGAGATGAACCCCATCTGGTTAATCTTGCCGTCTCCTACGGCTCGGGGGATATGAACCCACACCTGTTCAAGTACCCCACGCTGTGGAGCTATCTGCTTTTCGGCTGCTACGGTGTGTATTACTTGGTTTGGTCTCTGTTTGGATTGAACTACTCTCTGCAGGATTTCGGCACTCTTTTCGTCCGGGATCCTACCGTCTTTTATCTCTTGGGCCGAGGGTTGTCCGCATTCAGTTCCAGCCTGGTGTTGTGGGTCCTGCTTTTTTGGGAGAGACGCTTACCCTGGAGTAAAATATTTCCTTGGTCCCTAGCGCTTTTGGCGGTTTCTCCCAGCGTGGTGGAGTCGGCCCACGCGGCTAAGCCGGAGTCCTTGATGCTTCTGTTTTCATCCTTGTCCTGGTATTTCGGGTGGAGAATCCTGCAGCATGGGAAAGAAAAGGATTATGGGTGGTGCGGGTTTTTCTGGGGATTAGCCCTGACGACGCAGTACACCGCGGCACCCTTGGTTTCTGTGCTGTGGGTGGCCCACGGCTTGAGGAAACATTCCCTGGGCTCTTCTGTGTTCTACGGCGATTTTTGGAAGGACAAGAACCTAGGGTGGGGAATTGCGGCGGGAATATCGGCATTTGTGATAGGCACTCCTTTTTCTATTCTGGACCCAAGAGCTTTTTGGGCTAACGTCAGAGATCTGTCCACTCAAATGGATCTTGCAAGAGCTTCCCATCCCCTGGGATCTGTGGTGGGACAGGTGTGGGGAAACGTTTTCACTTTTGCCGGACCATGGTCTTTGTGCGGGGTGGCCCTTTTGTTGGGAGCGATTTATCTGTGGCGACAGCGGAGAAATGAGATTATTTTTTTGGGAGTTCCCACGCTTCTGGCCGCTCTGTTTTTATGTTTGCAGTCGGAAGGAGGGTGGGCGCGATATCTCTTTCCTGTTTTTCCGGCACTGGCCATGATGGCCTCCTGTGGGGCGCAAGTCATGGCTCGGGTGCTTCCGGGGCGAGCCTTTCAACTCCTCCTGGCTTTTTCCCTCTTGTTTCCGGGAGCCTACCGCTCTTTTGCTTTTGACTACAATTTAGGTCTGCCGGATACGAGGACACTTTCCGCGGCCTGGATCCGAACCCATATTCCGGAGGGAAGCGCTTTATTGATGGACCAGCCGCATGCTTCTCCCCTGCTTCCTTTTAGCCGGGCCCAAGTGGAGAGGCTGTACCAGAAAACCAAGGCAGCGGATCACTCGCGCAGCCGTTACTATGCCCTGCTTCTCAATTCTCATCCGGGAGGAGGGTATGAAGTGTATCGTCTTTTAAGGGGAGTAGAAAGCTTGGAGTCTCAGCCGGGGCACGTGGAGTGGTCTCGCAAAGGCTACGATCTTTTAGATGCTCGCAAAGGGTTGCGGGCTCTTCGTGGCAAGGTCCGCTATGTGGTGGTGACCACCGAGGGAGCCACGGCCCAGAATGCTCCCGATCTAAAGTCTTTCTTTGCGGATCTGGAAACAGCTCCTCTGCTTCAAGAGTTTGGGCCCATCCCGCATCGCGTGCGAGGTCCCATCATTCGCATCTACAGGATTCCATGACACGCACTCAAAGAATAGTGTTGGGGGTCATACTGGCGGTGGGATTTTTGGGTCGCGCGGGATATGCGTGGCGATACCCCCAATGGGGACCGAACCATACGATTCCCTCTCCGGATGAGTATGCGCGGTTGGCCCAAACTCTTCTGGACCACGGCTCCTTGTTGACTGAGGAGGGAAATTTTTCAGCACACCGTGAGCCGGCGTACCCTGCCTTTCTCGCACTCATTTTTTTAGTGGGACGATCTTACCGCTGGGCTCAATGGGTGCAATGTGTTCTGGGAACGGTCAGCGTGGGGCTTTTATTTCTTTTGGGTAAACAGGTGTGGGATGCGCGCACAGGACTGGTGGCGGCGGCCATTGGGTCCTTGTACCCCCAATGGGTGTACTACGCGGGACTTCTCTACCGAGAAACTTGGATGATTTTTATCGTTTTGATAGGGCTTCTTTTTCTCCTATGGTCCTATCGTCATCCCTGCACTAGACATTACGCTTGGAGTGGGGTGGTGCAGGCGTTGGGCCCACTGACCAACTCAGCCTTTTTGCCCTTTGGGTTATTGATGGTTCCGGGGATGATCGCGTGGCTGCACCGAAATTCTCCTCGACGCTGGGTCTGGGTGGGGGTTTATCTCTTGGGGTTTGTTCCGCTATATGGGGTTTGGGTCGCTCGCAACTTTTATCACTTCCATGCTTGGGTGGTAGGCGTGGTGGGAGGCGGGGCCAACCTGTATGTGTACCAGGTGGTGCCTCCCAATTTAGCCGGCACGGAGGCCCAGAAAGTAATTTCTCAAAACGATCCTATCATACAGGGTTCCACCCATCTGGGCGATATGGAAAAGGATAAATATTTTTACCGACAAGGGATCCGCTTGGCCTTGCGCCATCCCCTTCATTTCCTGGGTCTTTGTGTCCAGCGAATTTTAAAACTCTGGAGGCTTTATCCTTATCCGCGGGATTACGCGCACCACTACCGTCTTCTCAAGATCGTCAGCCTTGCCAGCGATGGCTGGATCATTCCTTTGGGGTTGGTGGGGATGCTTTTGCTGGGATTCAAGAAGCCGGAAACTCTTTATTGGTACGCGCTTCTTTTTTCCACCAGCGCGGTGTATGCGCTGCTGTGGGCCATGATCCGCTATCGGCTGCCGATGATGGTGCCGATGATCCTTTTTTGTGCGTATACCTTGAGCTGGTTATTTGAGAAGTTCCAGGAGAAACTATGTCCAAAAAGCATTCCCTGACGATAAGCGTCGTCATTCCGGCCTACAACGAAGAAGAGGGGATTGGCGAGGTGATTTTAAATACCCAACGAGCTCTGCAGAAAGAGGGTCTTCCCAAAGAGGATACGGAGATTTTAGTGGTGGATGATGGCTCGCGAGATCGTACCGCCAACCTGGCCGAAGAGGCGGGAGCGACGGTGGTGCGTCACCCCACCAACATGGGATACGGGAAGTCTCTATTGACAGGTTTTGGTCAAGCAAGGCATGAGTGGATATTGATGATCGATGGAGATGGGTCTTACCCTCCCGAAGAAATAGGGAAGCTCCTGCTCAAGGCGCGCGATTTCGACATGGTGATTGGGGCGCGTCAGGGGACTCATTTCTGGGGCACGCCCTTTCAGGCATTTTTACGTTGGATCTACCTCAAGATCGCCAAATTTGTGGTGGGGGAAAGGATTCCGGATGCCAATTCGGGTTTGAGATTGATCCGCCGGGCGGCGTTGGAAGGAGCTTTTCCTGTGCAGTGCCTGGGATACTCTTTCTCCACCACCATGACCCTCTCCTTCTTGAAGCTGGGTCGATTCGTGTCCTTTGTTCCCATTGAGTACCACGCGCGTCGGGGAGTATCTAAGGTGAGGCGCCTTAGGGATATTCCGCGGACGCTGCAGTTGATGACCCAGGTGATTTTGTATTTCAACCCCCTCAAACTCGTGGTGACGATCGCTTTTCTGCCGCTGGGGTTGGCGGTGGTGTTTGGGATCTTTACCTGGATGCACGGGACGGCTTATTTGGGGATGGCTTTGGCCAGCTTCTATTTTTCCATGCTCGTCTTTTTGTTGGGATGCGTATTGGAGTCGTTGAGATATAGATAATGAGCCCGCGCTGGGTATTCCCGCTGGTTGTTTTTGCGGCAGCTCTGAGTGTGCGATGGGGCTATCTTTTTGGGATCGCGGGAGTGGGTGGAGAACTGAAGGGAGACGCGATGGCCTACCATGCCCACGCGGTCAATCTTCTCACACGAGGAGTTTATGCGGATAGCCAGGGGTTCAGCGCCGTGCGCATGCCGGGGTACCCTCTTTTTTTGGCGGCCGTTTACTCGGTGTTTGGTCCGTCTCCTGCCGCGGTTCAAATAGTGCAGTGCGTTTTGGATGCCGGCACATGCGTTCTTCTGGGACTGGTCGCGAGTTGGATTCTCGGCACCCGGATGGGATGGTTTTGTGGTTTGTCCGCAGCGATTTATTACGATCTTTTTAGTCCCTGCGCGCTGCTCTATTCCGAACCTTTTTGCCTTTTTCTGTGGGCGATATTCTTCTGCGCCCTGTATTATCCGAAGATTTCATCGGAGCGCCGTGCCTTAGCCGTGGGGCTGATTTTGGGGGCCGTATTTTTAGTGCGACCCGAGGCCCTTCTTTTTGCTCCCATGGTGGCGCTATGCTTACCCAAGGTGTGGAAGGGCACTTCTTGGCGTTCCGTGGGGTTTTGCCTTCTTCTCTTTTTTTCCGTGGGAGTTCTTCCTTGGACTTTGCGTAACTGGCAGGTGTTGGGGAAGCCCGCGGTGACCACCAGCGTGAGCCACTACAATGCTTTTTTGGGACTTTGGCTGCCGGCGCACCAGATTTGGGGAGTTCCCGCCCCTGTGGTCACGGTGACCGGGGAACTGGAAAGAGATGCGGCGTATGCCCAGGAGTTAAAGAAGTTGCGGAAGGAACTTTCGTGGAAGAAAATAATCCTCGCACATGGCTATGATTTTTTCACTTTGTTTTATCCTTTTTTACCGCAGTACGATGTGACGTTTGTTCTGCTCGTGCCTCTGTGGGTGTGGGGTTTGTATAAATCCAGAGAGGTGAAGGAGTTTTGGCCACTTTCTATCTTGTTTTTGTATTTGGCGGCGGCATACACTCTGTTCGGGGGGCCGGTTTCCCGGTACCGGCAGAATTTCACGCCTTCTTTGGTTCTCTTGTCCGGCTTGGGATTGAAGTCCTTACAAGAGAGATTTCAGAAGGTGTCACTGAACTGGGGGTTGGGGGGCTGGGCCGGGCTCCAAGGGTTGATCTGGATTTTTCATCCTCAGATAAGGCAGTGGGCGCTTTCTCTAAAAGAGTGGGTGTGGCGATGAATGTTTTGGTGATAGGGTCTTCGGGCCAGGTGGGCTCGGCCTTGTTCAAGCAGTCCAAGAGTACCCCTTGGATAAAAAACGTCTTTGGGACGTACAAGGCTCACCTGCGCCCGGGTCTCGTTCATTTGGACCTGCAAGATCCCCGTTCCATCCATGACGCTTTTGAAAAAACACAGCCGCAGGCGGTGATCCACTGTTCGGCATTGACCGCGGTGGACTATTGTGAGGACCATCCCGAAGAGGCTCACCGTATCAATGTGTTGGGGACGGAGCAGGTGTTAAAAGCCTGTCAGAAACACGGGGCACGCCTGATCACTCTTTCTACCGATTACGTTTTTGACGGTAAAAACGGTCCCTATGGAGAGGAAGATCCCTGTCGCCCGCTCAGCGTTTATGGCCGCAGCAAATGGGAAGCGGAGCAGCGAGTGTTGACGGATGTGGGGTCGCTGGTGATCCGCTCCACGGTGATCTACAGCTACGACCTAAGCTCCCTTAATTTCTTGATGCAGTTGATAAAGAATCTATCCGAGAAGCGCCCCATGCAGGTGCCCAATGATCAGGTTTCCAATCCCACCTATGCTCCCAATTTGGCTGAGGTGATCCTCAGGTTAATAAATAAGCGGGCTTGCGGGATTTACCACGTGGTCGGTCCAGACTGGTTAAATCGGTATGAGTTTGCTTTGCAGGCGGCAGAAGTTTTGGGTCTGGATAAAAGCTTGATCACACCCCAAAAAACATCCGAGCTAAACCAAAGAGCCCTGCGTCCTTTAGAAGCGGGTTTGAAAACCGACAAGGTGCGCGCGGAGTTGGGGTGCCATTTGATTTCTGTGAAGGAGGGGGTCTCTCTTATTCGAGAGGCTTGGGAAAGAGAAACTTCGATATGATAAGAGCGGAAGGACTTTTTCGCTGGGCGCGTTCTTCTTGGGCCAGAGAGTGTGGGAAGGTGGGGCTTCTGCTTCTGGCGCTGGCGATCTTCTTTTACCAAAAACCCCTCTTTCATAGAGAGGTGTTAGGAAGTTTTTACAACATGTTGGAAAATGATCCGTGGAGGACAGTAACCCTTCCCCCCACGGTCCATCCCAATCTGCCGGCGCATGATCACTGGGATATCTTGTTCCCTTGGATGGCTTTTGCTCAAAGAACACTGTCTCAAGGAATTCTGCCTCTGTGGGATCCCTACCCCGCAGGGGGAACACCGTTTTTGGCTAAGCAAGAACCGGCTCTCTTCTCTCCTTTCCATATTCCCTACTATCTTTTTCCTTCATTGGACTTTTTTGTCTTGTTTGCTCTATTCAAGGTAGTTTTGGCGGGACTCTTGGCGTATGCCTACGCCAGACGCTGGATGGATCCTTGGAGTTCGGCCCTAACCGCCGTCGCGTACGGGTTTTGTGGCTTTATGATGTTGTACATGCCGTACCCACACTCCGCCATATTTGCTCTGATGCCTTTGTTGTTCATCCTCACGGACTTGTATTTAGATCGGGGGGAGTGGAAGGTATTACCCCTCTTGAGCCTGGCGGTGGGTTGGAGCCTGGTGTTGGGCCACGGGGAGACTTCCATCCACTGCTTTTTGGGAGTGGGGCTCTATTTTTTGGCGCGGCTGTATGGCCTGGAAACATTGACGCTGGGAGAAAAAATTCGTCGTGTCGAGCTTTTTGTTCTTTGGGCTGTGTTGGGGGCTCTTCCTTCTTTGGTGCACTTGGGTCCTTCGTGGGAATACTTTCAAAAAAGCTACGCCAAAATCTGGAGGGGAGAGTTTCATTGGACCATCGTCAACAATATCTCTCGGCCCCTATCCCGGGGAGATGTCTTGCCCCTGGTGCTGGGATTGGCGGCCGGGGGCGGGGTGTTTTGGGGATACCGAAAATTTTTTCATTCTCTCAAGAAAGGCACGGGTGCCTCATTAATTTTCTTGCCGGTATTGAGCTTTCTCCTGGCTTTTTTCCTGGCCACATTCGCCAACAGTGGGATGGAACTTTATTTCTTGACCCTGCCGGATTGGGTGGCTCGCCAGCATTTTCTTACGGTCAATGTTCATCATGCCGGGATCATCAGCCTTTTGCTCAGTCTTTGGGCCTTCGGGAACAAAAAGACGCCTTTTCCTGCCCTGTGGGTGACCGTGATTTTAACGCTGCTCATCTCCATGAAAATGCCGATTCTTTGCCATGTGTTGAATCAAGTTCCGGTATACAACTCCTCTTCTAATTACCGTTCTCTGATTGTGATGGCTTTTTGCATCGCGGTGTTGGCGGGCCGGGGCTTGCAGTGTTTTCGCGAGAGACACTCTCAAGAAAGCCAGCCCCGGTGGTTTTATGCGGCGCATCTTTTTTCCCTGGTGTTTCTGGTATGGTCGGCCGCTTGGCTCACGGGATTTTTAAGAGATCCCCTGGTCCGAATCCTGGGAACGGGGGTAAGTCCGGAATCTCGCCTGGATCCGCGTGACCCGGAGCGCGGGGGAATTTATGATGCGGGGTACGTCTGGATTCTAAAAGATTCCACGCCCGTTCGAGGATGGGTTTCCGGTCCCGTCTCGGCCGTAGCCGTCGGCATGCTCAACGAGGATGGGACACCCGCCAATCAGCAGATGGCACAGGTTACTTATAAGGGGGATCATGTCGTTTTTGAAGGCGTGGTGCCGCTGCCATTCGGGGATAAGTATCCTTATGCCGTGGTCCTGACGCCGGATGGGGCCAAACATTTTATGCGGGGGACCAAGGTCCGCCGGATGACTTTGGTTCCGGCTCATTTCTATGAGGTCGTAGCGCTTCTCTGTTTAGGGGCGCTCCTTTTGTTGTCGTGGGGTCGTCTGGGTTTTTGGGGGAATCTGGTCCCCATTTTTGGGTTGTTGTTGGTGGATCTTTTTCACTTCCATCATCTGGTGACGGACGCCACGCCGCGAGAACTTCTTTATCCCAAGACTCCCGTGATCGAACTGCTTCTGTCGGATCCTACGCTATTTCGGTTCCACTCCTTCCAGGAGGCGGTTTTTCACGCCGAATCCTCTACGGCGTATGGCCTGCAGGATTTTAGGAACTACGACACTCTGGACGTGTTGCGGTTTATACAGTTTTCCCGATTTCTCCACTTTTTATGGTCCGGGTCCGAAGCCTCGCAGCATGATCTGGCCTATGATCTTATGGACCTGGCCGGAGTTAAATATTATCTGGGCCCTCCCATTCGGCCCTCTTCGCGATTGGAAAAGGTGTACTCCCAAGAAATGGAGGTGCATCGCAGCCGATCGGTTCTGCCCCGGGTGGGTTTTTATTCTCAAGCCCTTTTCTTCCCCGATAAAGGAATCCGCAGTTCTAAAGATTTTGGGAGCTTTTTCTCCGGATTCAAAGATTTTTTAGGAAGTCATCGCGTGGATCCGCGCAAAGTTTTGGTTATCCATGAGCCGGAAGAGCCCTTGGGTCCTTCTTCGGGTCAACCCGCCAAGGTGGAATTGGTCCATTATGTCCCGGATCGTGTGGACATCCAGGTCGATTCCGATAGACCCGGATATGTTTTCTTGGGGGATGTAAACTTTCCGGGGTGGAGAGTATCCGTAGATGATAAACCTGCGAAGTTAGTATCCAGCTGGATTTGCTTCCGGTCTGTGTATGTTCCCGCAGGAAAACACCGCGTGCGGTTTTTTTATCATTCCCGTTCTTTTATAGGCGGTCTATGGGTCACGCTTATCTCTACGGGGCTGTTTCTTCTGAGTAGTCCTTTTTTGCGTCCCCCCTCGAACTCTCCCCCGGAAGTTGTGGCTCATCCCACCCTCCCCAAGGGTAAGGGCAAGCTAGGCAAACGGGAAGTGGAGCTTCCCATTTTTCAGGAGGGGTACCAACTTACCCACGGGGTGTTAGTTGGACTTACCTGGACCAGTTGGGTATACTGGGGGAGCTGGACCCTATTCTGGTATCAGGGAGGGATTTTTCGCAGTTTTCAGACGATGCAGTGGGAACACATATTCGCCCAAGGGCTGGGGGGGGTGATGCTGGGGTGGGCGCTCCTCTCGGCAAAATGGGGAAAGAAATTCTTGTGAACACAGAACTGGTTACATTGAAGCGAAATTGCCCTCACTGCAGTTCCACCGCTTCGGAACTCATTCGGCATGTGCCCGATTGTGATGAGCGCAATATCACGTGGCCCTTGTTGCGCTGTCAGAAATGCGGATTGGTGTATGTGGGGGCCTTACCCCAAAACCCGGGAATTTATTATGGCAGCCTGTATTTCAAACAGGGGTCTTCCTGGGCAGCACAGTTCAATCGCTATTTCGCCACTTACTGGAACCGGGTTCGCGTTTTTACGGTGATTGGGTATCCTCTCAATGCAGCCTCCTCACGCCTCTTGGATTTTGGGTGCGGCTCAGGGTATTTTCTTGAGGCGGCGCTTCACTCAGGATGGGAAACATGGGGAGTAGAACCAGATTCCTCCCGGTTTTCATTGCTCTCCAGCAAGGCCTCAGGAAGGATTTATTCTTCGCTGTCCGAGCTGATGACTCAAGAGCCGGGAGTTCGGTTTCACGTCATCACCTTATGGCATGTTCTGGAGCATCTGCCGGATCTGAAACAAATTTTATTGAAGCTTAATGAAATGACACAAGAGAATGGCATTATTTTTCTAACCCTGCCGAACTGGGGCAGTTGGGAGGCGGAACGATTCGGAGACCGTTGGTTTCACCTAGATGTTCCGCGTCACTTGCAACACTTTGACGCCCCCATGTTGAAAGCCGTTCTTTCTGAGACAGGTTGGACGGTGGAGTGGATTGGCTATACGGCTTGGGCGTATTGCACTTACGGCCTGGCTCAAACCTTTCTCAACTGTTTGCCAGGACCCAAGAACTTTATATTCAATTTAATCAAACGAGGAGTTCATTATCGGAATAGGATGGGGCCGCTCCGTTTTTTCTCGCTGGTTCTTCTTCACGTGTTCCTTTTTCCGGTAGCCCTTGGGGTGGCGGCCCTGCTGATGCCTCTTCTTGCATGTCGGGGAAGAGCTGGGACCGTGGATGTGTGGGCGCGTAAAAAACCTTCTGTGGGGGAGCGTAAGGATGTGCGCACTTTTTGGTATCCCTTAATGGGAAAACAATGGAGGAAAAATTGAAGATTATCGCGGTTTTGCCGGCGTATAATGCGGAGAAAACATTGGAACGCACCCTCAACGACATTCCCAAAGGAAGTGTGGATGAAGTCATTCTCGTGGATGATGCTTCGCGGGATCGCACGGTGGAGCTGGCCAAGCGATTTGGGCTTCACGTGGTGCGGCACGATCGCAATAAGGGTTACGGAGGAAATCAGAAAACTTGCTATGGAGAAGCGTTAAAAAGAGGGGCCGACATCGTGGTGATGATTCATCCGGATTATCAGTACGATCCTCGATTGACACCCTATCTGGTGGGTTTGATCCGGGATGGTGTGTGCGATGTGGTGTTGGGGAGTCGCATTCGGACCCGCCGCGAGGCATTGGATGGAGGCATGCCCCCTTATAAATACTTTGCCAACCGATTTCTGACCATTTTAGAGAACCTCGTGACAGGTCAGAATTTAGGAGAATGGCACACCGGGATGCGGGCCTATTCCCGTAAGGTTTTGGAACAAATCCGTTGGGAAGAAAATTCGGATGACTTTGTTTTTGACCAACAAATTTTAATTCAGGTTGCTTTTTCTGGGTTTCGCATAGGGGATATCCCCGTGCCCGCGCGCTATTTTGCTGAAGCGTCTTCCATCAATTTTCGCAGGAGCGTCGTGTACGGGTTATCCATTTTGTGGCTTCTGCTAAGATTCCAGCTCCACCGGATAAAAATATCAAGGTATTCCATACTACTGCCCAAACATGGCTAAAACCTTGATCCCTACGCTTCTTTTTCTCCTGGGATGTTTTTTTCTTCACCAAACGTTTGGAGGGGTTCTTTTGCCTGGAATTTTCAATGGAATTTTGCTGGGGTTGGTGTTTTTGGTCTCCGCGGGTGCCGGAAGGACCTTATTAAGGAAAGCCTCTTCTCTTCTCCTGAGCGAGGGGGAAAAAACCTTGATGGGAGGCACTTTGGGATTGGGCGTTTTGTGTTATAGTGTTTTTTTGCTGGGGGTATTGGGATGGCTCTACGCCTGGGTGATTTCGGCTTTTTTAATCTTTTTGGGGGCGGTGTGTTATCCGGAGATCAAGGAACTTCTACGCGGCTGGCGCGAGGCGGGGGTATTTATAAAGACCCATGCCTTAGCGATGGGAGGTATTTTTCTTTTGTCCGCGGTGTGTTTCTGGATGAGTTGGATTCCTCCGCATCAGTACGACTCCCTGGTGTACCATTTAGCCTTGCCGGAACATTATGTGCTTACCCGTCGTCTGGCGCCTGTCCCGGGGTTGATGTTTAATTATTTTCCTCAGAACGCCGAGATGCTTTATACGCTCTCTCTCCTTTTCGGCTCCGATATTCTGGCCCAGATGATGATGTGGCTGGCTTTTGTCTTGAGTCTAGCCTGGATTTTGGTGATGGCCCAATCTTGGGTTTCAGTTCCCACGGTTTTGGTGTCAGGTCTTCTGCTGACCTCCCACACTTCGGTGCTTCTGCTTTCTTCTACCACCTATGTGGAATCTCTGGTGATGCTATGGATCACGGCCAGTTTTTTTTGCTTCTTGCGATATTGGGAGCTGCCTGTGGGAGCGCCGGCGTCACGAGGCTGGCTGATATTGTCGGCCCTGTTCACCGGCTGCGGTCTGGGGACTAAGTATTATGCGGGAATATGTTTTTTGATGTTAGCGCTGTTTTTGGCGAGCCGGCTGGTTGGAATTTATCGCCGCTCCCCAAAAGGGAGGAGAGTCCTAGGAATGGATCTCTTCGTTTTTGGAGTGAGCGCTTTTCTTCCTTTTTTCCCTTGGCTTCTTCGAAATTATTGGGAAATCGGAAATCCGGTCTTCCCTTTTTTATCTCAATGGTTCGGCGGGAGGGGTTGGCCTGTGGAAACCGCCTCCCGGTATTTCCAAATCCTGAGCTCCGAGTACGGTCATCGAGGCCATTTTTTTAAGGATCTTTTTTCCTTTCCCCTCATTTTCTTTCAAAACCCTTTTAGATTGGGCGGTGGGATGGATATTTTGGGCAGCATGGGCTGGAATGTTTTTTTCCTGCTGTTTCCTTGGGTGGCATGGGATGTGTGGCGCAGGCGTCGGCTGGTCCTTCCTTTTATTTACTGTTTAGGCCATGGATTGCTGTGGTTTTGTTCAGGCGTGGTGCCACGCTTCCTGTTGGTGATCGTTCCCTTGTTGAGTCTCTTAACGGCTCAGAGTCTTACCCTTTTGTGGGGGGAGTTGCGGGGAGGGGCCAAAACGCTTTTGTTGCTGGGGTTGGGGCTTTTTTTTGTACACCACGAACTTTTGTTCTTGCATGTGCAGGAGAATTTTCAGGGTCAGAGGGTTCTTTTGGGCATGGAAACAAGGGAGGAATACCTTGGGCGGAGATTGTACTATTACCCCTGCGCTCGTTATGCGCGCGAAAATCTTCCTCAGGAGGCCAAGATCCTCTCTGTGGGAGAACAGAGAATTTATTACAGCGGGAGAGAAACTGTTCCCACCACCACATTTTCTCCCAATCCCTTTGTAGAACAAGCCAACCATTCCCGGAATTGGAAGGAGCTGGGGGCCTATCTGAAGAATGAAAAATTCACACACATCCTGTATGTGCCTCAAGA
>JACQJM010000193.1 GCA_016205045.1 Elusimicrobiota bacterium
GCTGGGGGTTGGGGGCTCGGGGCTGGTTGAAAGGCAATTTTTTATTCAACATCTCACGTTTCACTTCTAACATCTCACTTATTAAATCTTTCCAGCTCGTGAGTCACCTTGTCCTGAACCTTTTGGAGGGCCTGGAGGGCTTTTTCTTTCCCGTAAATTACCTGATCGGTAGCATTTTTGAGTTCGTCCCACAAAAGCGCTCCTACGGGCAGCACCGGCCGGATGCGGGAATATTTCAGAAGCTGCATGAAAGCTTTGCGGCGAGGGTCTTTCACAAAAGTTTCCGGCTTCACATCCGGCCGAGAAGGCAAGTTATCCGTACCCAAAGAATACATCCTCTGCCCCTCCGGCCCCGAAACAAATCTCATGAATTTCCAGGCTTCTTCCGGATGTTTAGCTCCTCTAGGAATAACTAATCCCCACCCACCAGACCAGGTCATAATTTTTTTCCCATCTGAGGTGGGAAGGGGAGCGATCCCGTAGTCCAAATCCTTGGCGTACACCTCTAGAGCCCCCACGCTCCAGGAGCCGTCCACGATCATGGCTACTTTCCCCGTCACAAAAGGATCGTTGGCCTCCAAACCGAAACCGGACACGAAATTTGCGATATTTCGAGGATCATATTTCTGAGCATAGCTTCTCATCCATTCCAAGGATTCGACAATAGCAGGATCAGTTAAATTCAATTTTCCTTCTTTGGTGAACTGCCCCCCGAATGCCCACCCCCATGTGTAAGCGAATCCCTGGCGTAACCACGGGATAAATCCAATTCTATCCAGATTTCCGGAAGAATTACGCTGGGTAAGCTTCTCAGCCGCCGCATCCAACTCTTTTATAGTTTTGGGTGGCTTTTCAGGATTCAACCCCACCTGCCGAAAAAGGTCCTTACGGTAAAGAAGGGCTCGTGTATCCGTATCCATGGGCAATGCGTAGAGATGGCCCCGCCAAGTACATTCTTCCACAATGAAGGGATAAAAATCTTTGGAGTAGTTCCATTTATCCTTCTGGGCATACTCATTCAGAGCCTGAAGCATATCCATGGCGGCGCGCTCTCCAATGGAAAACCGGTCCAGACGATATATGTCCGGACCGATACCTGCCTGAATGCTGGTCATGAGACGGGTGATGTCTGTCACGTTGGTGGCGGGCACCACCGTCACCTTCACCGGAATTCCCGTTTTTTTCGTGAACTCCGTCGCAATCCGGTCGATGGTTTCTCGTTCGCGAGGAGCAGTGTTGGTGTGCCAAAAATTGACCTCGGCCCAACCGGAACCCTGAATCCACAGCAACAACAATCCCAAAAGTATCATGCGACGATTCATTTTAAGCTTCCTCCCTAAATAAATGAAGATGATCTGGCGAGACGAACAAAGTCAGGCGGGACTGGGGAGCTACGTTTTCTCGAGAGGGTATTTTTACCATCAATGAATCCACCGGGCTTTTCAGATATACCCACTTCTCCGAAGACACCAACTCAGAAAACTCAACGGTGGAGGGCAAGGTAAGACTTTTTTCACCATTGCCGGATATCTTCATGTCCTCGGGACGGATTCCCACCAAAATCCGTGGAGGGAACCCCCACGCCTCCAGCGCCTTGTAGGTCCTCCCCTTCCGGATTTCCCAGCACAAATTCTCGGGCCCTAACAAACGGCAGCCCCCTGAAGTTTTCTCCACACGCAGAGGAAATATATTCATGGGGGGCGTGCCGATGAACCTGGCCACAAAGGCATTGTGTGGGGATTGGTACAGCTCCTCCGGTGTTCCCAACTGCTCGATCTTGCCCTGGCGCAAAAGCGCCATGCGTTCCGCCATCGCTAAGGCTTCCGTCTGGTCGTGGGTGACGTAGATCATGGCCGCCCCCAATTTCCTTTGAAGGCGCAGGATCTCGGCCCGCATGTCGTGGCGCAACGCCGCATCCAGATTTGAAAGTGGTTCATCCAGCAAGAAAACAGCTGGGCGCTTAACCAAAGCTCGTGCCAAAGCCACTCTCTGTTTCTCTCCCCCAGACAATTGGCGTGGTTTTCGATCCAGAAGGGCCTCGATCCTAAGCATCTGGCTGGCCTCCGAAATCCTAGTTGCGATTTCCCCGGAATTCAGACCTCGGATCTTGAGCCCAAAAGCGATATTTTCCCGCACCGTCATGTGTGGATAGAGAGCATAATTCTGGAACACCATCGCCACGTTGCGGTCTTTGGGAGAAACGAATGTCACCTCTTTCCCAACGATGTGGATCTCGCCGGAAGTAGGGGTTTCCAATCCCGCGATGATGCGCAGCAGGCTCGATTTTCCCGAACCAGAAGGGCCTAAGATAGCAAAGAACTCCCCGGGCGCGACCTCTAGATTCACATCCTGAACTGCCCAGACAGGTTTTTCCCTCTTAGACAGGAAACACTTGGAGATATTTTTAAGGACTAAGGCGGGAGATTTAACCATCGTAAACAAGTTCGAACGTGGAAATTTCTTTTGGTCCCATTATACTAGTGAATAAAGCTTCGGAGTCAGTCTTTTTAAATACCAAGTGTTTGACTCTTTTCTCATTGAGATCCGTTTGATAAATCGAACGCGGCACTTTACTTAAAGTTACTTTGGCAGGAACAGATCGAGAATGATAGTTGAATAGTCTTAAGATAATGTTTTCTTGATCCTGGGCCCTTTTTAAAGCACTAATGGTTACGGATTCTGGCTGGACTTGCGAAACAAGAGAAATTCCTCCTAGGGATATTCGGGAGGGAACGTTTTGCCCGATCCCCGTCAAGAAAGGCCACACAAATCTTTCTGCCTCCTCCCACACTCTTGCTTCGATGGGGTCTCCTTTATGCAAAAGCACGCTGTAGCGGGCCGTCCAAGGCCCCTGCATTTGAGCCCCAGGAATCTCCAGTAAAGGCCCCGCCTGGTGGGATCGCGTGGGCAATGATCTCCTAGAAATTAATCCCACACAACGCAATAAAGTAAGCGCGATCTCCTGTCTCCTCTCTCCCACTTGACGCACCTCATACTCCGGCAGAGCTTCGTTAAAAACCGTCATCCCCACCCTTTCCGAACTCACAAGAGAAACAAATCTTTTCTGCTGCCACGTAGGAGTAGGGGGTTCCCTCCAGGGAGCTTTGGGTTTATAACATGCAGGACGCTCCACCACATCGAAAGGAGTTTCAGCGTATATCTTCCCCTCTTTCCAAGGAGATGCGATCACCGCCCTAACCCTATGATCTTTGACTCGATTTTCCCAGCGAATCTCCACATCCACACGGGGAGAATCCGCCCTGAGAGTAATCAGGGAGACGAACTCCGTAGGAATCTTTTCCAAGCTACGACTTTTCCCATGAGCCTCCAAGCCCAAAGGCAGATCTAAGGTCTTTCGAACCTCCAGTTGGCTCATCCAAGGACCTGCATGAACCACCCTTATTGAGGCAGGGAGTCCTCGGGAAGACAACGTCTGAGAATTTTCAGCAGGAGACCAGTTGTAGGAATCTCCCGCATCTTCTTGATCCTCCAACATGAGCAGTGGGTCGCAGGAAATCCCCAACTCTTTATGAAAAAGGCTCACCGAACCATCTTCATAAACTTCTAAACGAACCCACTGATTTTCTACCCCTCGGGCTCCGGCCTTGAGGTGAGTCTCTGGCAAAGGTGCGGCGTGGTGTTTCAGGGTAAACTCCTTCACCCCTAAGGGTGGCACACCCTCCACCGGAAAGACCAACTCCACCGCCTCTGTGGTTTCTGACAAACGCTGCACAGGCACTTCAAATCCGGCATTGTCGGTGACACTTAAAGGCAGATCCATCCCCCAAGCCTTAAGCCAGGGCCCAGGAATGGACATCACACACAAGTCACTGCGCTTTCGTCCGGAAGGATTATAGATCGCCACGCGTCCCTGCTGAGGAGTTTCCACATACTCCAACAGAGAAGCGGGTTGAGGAGCATAAAAACCCAGAGCATTCAGCGCCTCCTCCATCACCCCTTCCGCCACTTGACGCCCTTTCTTCAGACGAACGAGAACCTCTTCCACGACCTCGTCATCGCTACAAGCCGAGAGTGAGTCGTGGGCATGACTTAAGAGAACGTATTTCCATGCTTTCTCCAGCACAGAGCGAAGAGGAACATATTCCGGGCACATGAGGGAAACCAGGGCGGAAAGCGGCTCCGCGTAACGCTCCAAAGCTTTCAATGCCTTTTCATTTTCATTTTTTACTTCTAAGTGAGTGGAAGCTACCCCGGGGATGATGGGAGCGTAGCGGGAACCACGAAACTCACCCTGATGCTCCACTAATTTATTTCTGGAAATCTTTTCCAAAGCGGAAAGATACTCCTCGAAACTGGCATGATGAAATTGGATATTAGGAAACTCCTTCTGCAGAACTTTTAAAACCTGGGGAAGATCTTTTTGTGGACCATGATGGTCTCCTCCGTTGCAAAGAAGCAGCAATGAAGTTCTAGCATGCCGGGTTATCTCCGGCAAAAGCTTCTTGAAACGCTCCCGGGCCAAATCAAAATCATATTTTCCCGGAACCCATCCATACAAAACCGGATATCCCATTCTACCGAAGTTGTCATAATGACCTACCAAATGGACGGCCAACACTCTAGAATGTTGATCCGGAGCCTTCCAGATAAATTCCGATCCTAAAGTTTCTCCCTCATCCCCCATCCCGCGAGCAAAGAGAAAAGAACGAATAGCAAAACCTTGCAGAATCTGAGGCAGCTGACTGATGTGCCCGAAAGGATCGGGAACGTAGCCCACCCGCATGCATTTCCCAAAACTCTCTGCGATTCGAGTCCCCACCAGCAGATTCCGGATCAAGGCCTCTCCCGAGGATAGCCACTCATCGGCCAACACATACCAAGGCCCCACATGAAGTTTGCCTTGTTGGACCAGTTTCTTTATTTTGCCCTCCGATTCGGGGCGAATTTCTAAATAATCTTCCAGGGCCGCCGTGTACCCATCCAAGGTAAAACTCTTATATCCCTTAACCGATCGGAGTGTTTGAAATGTTTCGTCCAGCATGCGCACCAAGCGCAACCGGTAACGCTCAAAAGGAAAATACCACTCGCGGTCCCAATGAGTATGGCTCACCACATATGCTTTATATTTTTTCTCATGAGGTATGGTTCTAAGTTCTAAGTTCCGAGTTCTAGGTTGGGGAATTTTTTGAACAGCGACTTTGGTTTCTGGAAGAACCTTCAATTTTTCATTCATGACCTTGCCTGCCTGCCGGACAGGCAGGGACCTTGGACCTAGAACTTTCGATAGCCAATCGCAGCGCTCCCAGAAGTCCCGCCTGGGTTCCTAGTTTAGAAATCAAAATCTTAGGTCTCACGGGTGAAATAAGGCGAGCGAAAAACTGTCTTTTAAATTCGGGACCCCACAAAGAAAAAGATTTTGTCACGCTGCCCCCGAAAATAAAGGCTTCCACATCCAGAAGATTCATGGCGTTAGCACACGTTATCGCCAAGGCCTTCCCTGCTTCTCTAAAAATTTTTTTAGCTGTTCGATGCCCCCGCAACGCTAGACGATGGAGCTCGACACCGTCTAATTTTTGACCTATATACCTTCGGGCCAGTTTAGCCAAGCCCGTTCCGGAAGCGTATGCCTCCACGCATCCTTTCAATCCACAGCCGCATTTTGGCCCTCGGGGATCTACTAGAGCATGGCCTATCTCGGCGGCAAAACCATGGGACCCTCGAATCAGTTGAGACTCCAGCACCAAACCTCCTCCTAAACCTGTGCCGGGACACACCATCATGAAACTTTTAATGCCTTGAGCCCCCCAACCCTTCCAAGCCTCACCCCAAGCCGCCAAGTTGACATCGTTGTCCACTCTCCCAGGAATCCGAAGCCCCTCTTGGAGGATGGCCCGCAGGGATCGGCGGTGCCAGCTCTTAGGAAGGTTGGGGGGGTTGTACAGAAATCCAGTATAAGGACTGACCGGTCCGCAAATTCCCAAGCCAAAGGCTCGCGGGCGATGTTTGGAGTGACGATTTAAAAACTCTCGAATAGTCCTGAGAAGTTCTTGAGGACCACGGGGAAACCGAAAAGGACACGTCTCCTGCGCCAAGAACTTCCCCTGGCTGTTGCCCAAACCCATGGCCACCTTTGTTCCACCAATATCCAGTGCTAAGTAACCAGGGCGAGACATTCTCTTCTCAAATCTTACCTAAACCAGAGATAAAGTTCAACGCGTAAGAATAACCGGGTGTGCCGAAAATTTCCGGGCACTGGGCCTTATCTGCAATAGGGTCAGGCCTGGGCCTGTCCGGGGTTGCCGCTTCGAAAATCGTGGTCGCCATCTGCGGCGACACTACCC
>JACQJM010000197.1 GCA_016205045.1 Elusimicrobiota bacterium
ATTAAGGGATTGAGGGATTGGGGAATTAAGAATAAAATAAATTTTCTTAATCCCTTAATTCCTATTTCCCTAATCCCTTTCTTAATAAGTTGCGCCACCGTCCCTTATACCGGCCGTCGCCACTTAATTCTGATCTCTCCCCGGGAAGAGATGGCCATGGGAGGTGAGGCCTACAAGAAAACTCTCAACGCCTCCAAGCTTTCCCACGATAAAGAAGCCGTGGAGATGGTCCGGCGAGTAGGAGAACGTTTAGCGAGTGTCGCGGAAGCATCAGGGTTTAAGTGGGAATTCAACCTCATCGAAGATCCCAAGACGGTCAACGCTTTTTGTCTTCCCGGAGGGAAGGTGGCGGTCTATAGTGGGCTTTTACCGGTGGCTAAAGAGGAGGCGGGTCTATCCGTGGTCATGGGGCACGAAATCGCTCACGCTCTGGCCCGACACGGAGCGGAGAGAATGAGCCAGGGGATGCTGGCCAACTTTGGAGGAGCCGCCCTGAGCATTATGTTGGCCAATAAACCCGCCGCCACCAGAGATCTTTATGCCCAAGCGTATGGCATGGGAATAGGATTAGGAGTCATGCTGCCTTTTAGTCGATCGCAAGAGGCGGAGGCGGACCATATCGGGCTCATTTTAATGACCAAAGCAGGTTATGACCCTCACGAAACTATTGAATTTTGGAAGAGGATGGAAAAGTCCAGCAAGGAACCCAACTCTCCCTTCGGTAAATATTTTTCCACTCACCCTGACCATGGAGAAAGAATCCAGAACATCCAGGGTTGGATTCCCGAAGCTCTTTCCTATTATAAAAAATGACTTCCTCAAAACTTTGAACTTAGAACTTCGAACTATTTTATCTTCTATTCCCCCACGGACTACAGGACGCAGAGGCCGGCCTGGAGATATAGTGAATCTTCTGTTCATTGGTCCTGAAAAATCCCTGCGTCAAGCTCTCTGCGAATCCGGGTGGACGGAAATCCCGCGCACCATGTCTCGCTCCGCCTGGTGCGGACTTAAAGAACTATTCTCCAGAAAAACGTTGACCCGATTTCCTCCCATGAACACATACCGTCTCTTGGGCAAAAAACAAGACATGAACTTCGTACAGGTTATCCGCCCTGTTTTGGAACGGCATCATTTTAGGCTCTGGAAGCTGCCTCATCAAACTTCTCAGGGAGAAGACATCTGGTGCGGATCGGCCAACTATGATCTTACCCTGAGAATCTGGGATTTCTCACACCATCCCCACCCCAACATAGATAAGGAGAGAGATTACATCCGAGAAACCCTTTCCCTCTGCCCCTGGGTTCATAGACTTTCCTACTTGGATTTTCCTCGACCCGCGCTCACCGGGAAAAACGACAAAGGTTACGCTTATTTTACGGATGGGAAGATTTTATGGGTAGAACTTAAGTAGGGATTTCGGGTTTAATCAGAGGCCGAAGCATCAACCTCACAATTCCAGAGATCACGTAGCCAGCAAAGAATAGAAACAAGGCGCTTTGAGGGTAAATAAGAAAAAGGATGCTCATGCCTAAAACAACCACGGAAATAACCTTGGGGTGCTTGAGATCTGAAGTTTTAAGCGCCACGTAGGGAACCCGAGACACCATTAGAAAAGCCAGCCCTAACATAATAAAAGGCACCAATACGTACAACAGAGGAAGTTGATCCATGAGAATCTTCAGCGTTTTGGCCGAAGAGCCCTCCTCTAGAATGCTGTACATCAAAACAAAAGAAGCTAAAAGACCGGCGGGAGCCGGGATTGGCAGCCCCGTGAAATGCGTCTTAGACCCTTGGCCGCTCAGGGCCACCAAGTTGAACCTTGCCAAACGCAACGCCCCACACAACGCATACACAAAAGCAATGGGATAACCCCATACCCCGTAATCCTTAAGTAAAAATTCATACATCATGTAGCCTGGGGCAACCCCAAATGAGACCCAGTCCGCCATAGAATCAAATTCAATACCGAAAGAGCTTTCTCCCTGAACCCAGCGCGCCACCCGGCCATCCATCATGTCTAGCAGGATCGCTCCCAGAATAAACCACGACGCACGAGGAAACTCTCCGTCGCTGGCGGATAGAATGGAGAAAAAACCACATCCCATATTGGCCACCGTAAATAAAGAGGGCAGCACCACCGCCCTACGCCTATCCTTCATTAGCCATTTTTTCATGATAAGACCGTGAGCACTTGAGAAAGTGAGCTAACTATGCTAACCATTTCGCCAACACCGTGAGATTTCCTTGCACTTTCTGGCCGGGATGCACCAAAACCTTGACAGAAGCGGGAAGATGAACAGCGCATTGAGATCCAAAATAGATCATGCCTATCCGGACTCCTACGGCAACCTGTTCCCCTTCCTTGACCCAACAGGCAATTCTTCGGGCAATGGCCCCCGCGATCTGCTCCACAATGGCAAAACGCCCGCCCTCTGCTTGGATACGGATAGAGTTCCTCTCGTTCCGGGCCGCTTCCGGCTTCATGGCCATGGCAAACCCCCCAGGCTGGTAATGAATTTTTTTCACGGTGCCGCTCAATGGCGCTCTCTGCACATGCACATTCCAGATGGCCAAAAAAATCCGGACCGTGATCACTTCCGCGGGTCCTTCTTGGCGAATGCTCATCACCGTCCCATCCGCAGGACAAAGGATTTCCTCGGGGCCGGAGAGGACAGGACGTTCTGGATCTCTAAAGAAATAGGCGCTGAAAGCTGAAAAAGCCAGGCATAACCCACCCAATGAGGTTAAAAGACAGCAATTCCAGACAGACCCCCCCATGAAAGCGGCTAAAGCCGCTCCCAAGGAGCCTAAAACCATCTTTTTACCAGGACCAGCAAGTCTCATATGCTCCAGTTCTAAGTTCTGGGTCACAGATACAAATCAAAGCTTATTCCATAACTTAGAACTTGGAACTTAGCACTCCGTTTTTGCTTTGCAAAAACGGCTGGGCGGGGAGGGAGTCGAACCCTCATGACCTTGCGGCCAACGGATTTTACACGAATCCCTCATGTTTCCATGAGGCGTGGACTATCCCTTCACCCCGATCTATATCGGGGGGTCCCCCGTCTAGTCTCTACACCTTGTCCGGTGTTACACCGGACCTTGGCTCGGGATTAGCATATTCTCCAAGGCTAAGAATTTAGCTTTCCCCGAATTTGAGGGATTTATTACCCCAGAGTTACCCCAGGGGAGACCCATCTTGAGTCCGTCGCGTCTGCCATTCCGCCACCCGCCCATCATCACTCAGGAAGCCTTCCGGGAAGCGATTTTTTCCAAAAGAGCTTGCTTTAAAATTGGCTGCATCTCAAGAAGTTTCTGAAAAGAGCTGTGGGGAATCGTTAGAACTTCGGTGTCGTCCTCAACCGCTTTGATGGAGGCATTCACCGCGGTGTTTTCTAACATGGAAATTTCTCCAAAAAATTCCCCGATGGAAAGCTCCCAAATAGAGGGAGCTCCCTTGGCTCCCTTCAGCGTGACCGATACTTTTCCTTTCTTGATAATATAAAAATCATTGGAAACCTCACCGCGAAGCAAAATCACCTGCCCCTTGGCATAAGTGCGATGTTCTATATCCGGAGTGATTTGGCGCAACTGAGCCTCCTCAATAAAGGACAGAATATTCACCTTGGACTTCAAAAAGAGTGTGTCGTCCTGTGGCATAGGGGTCTTATTTTATCAAACTTATGAAGACATCTTTTGCTATACTTGGCACGGCCACTTTTTTAGTTTTTTGGCTGCGGCAAGTTTGGCCAGGATCGAAGCGGACCGCAGTGAGCATACCCCCCGTGGTATGTAAACGAGGACACGTCCCAAACAACCTTGGAGCCATAGCTTTGGGACGTACCAAACCTACGGATGTGGATGTTTGGTACGCAATGAGCCTGGTCAAAATCGCCCAGCCCCTTCAGGGAAGCCCATCTTGGGCCGGCTTCTGCGTTGCTTCTCCTTGACGTACCACCGAGGGTACGCCTGCGTCGTCACGCCTTGAATCCGGCTCAAACCTGGGCCTCCAAAAAGCTCAAAAAGTGACCGTGCCAAGTACATGCCCTAAATGCTCTACTCAAAATCTCCTCACCCTCTTCACAACAGGCTGGGGGTCGTTCTCATTCTTTTCGGCCACCAAATTTTACTGTTTTTCCTTCTTCGTTTCGCTCTACTCCTGACCTACTGGTCCAGCCTCCCCCACAACCCTCTTGTTTTATTCCAAACATTCGGGATCGGCCTGTGGCTGGACATCGTCGTGGCCTCTTGGCTGACACTGCCCTTCCTTCTTTATGCTGCGCTGATCCCAGACTCTGTTTTCAAGCAACGCTGGCATATATGGCTCATCAAATCGGGTCACTTTCTGGTACTATACGCTCTGACCTTCTTGAATGCGGCGGACTATTTCTTCTTTGATGAGTTCAATTCCCGCTTCAACTACGTGGCCGTGGATTACCTTTTCTCTACTCCCCTGGAGGTGTTTGGAAACATTTGGCAAAGCTATCCCGTCCCCCTGGTCTCCGCCGGAGTCGCCGTTTGGGTAGGACTGCTCCTGTTTCCCACGCGCCATCTGCTGCGTCAGTGGTTGCCCTCCAGAACCAAAAGCCGAATACGCTTCGCCCTCGTGTTGACGTGGCTGATCCTTTGCGGGGCGATTTCCACCACGGTCAATATCCGGCTTCTCGATTTTAGCCCCAACAGAATTCTTAATGAGATCGGAGCCAACGGCTTCTACACCCTTTTTTATGCCTTGAAAACCAATGACCTAAATTATGACCAATTTTATATTGCCTTAGATGAGGCCGAAGCCCTGAAACGAGTGACCCGTCATGTGGTCCAACCGGGAGAACGCCTAACCCATAACAAAAATAATCCGCTCGAGCGCCTCGTCCCCCAACAGCCGGGATTAGGAAAAGTGAATGTGGTGGTCATCCTGGAAGAGAGCCTGGGATCTGAATTCGTGGAAAGCCTGCGCCACAAGAATTGGAATGTTACGCCCCATTTGGAGGCCCTCGCTGAAAAAGGGCTTTTCTTCACTAGGTTTCATGCCACGGGCACGCGAACCGTGAGAGCCTTAGAAGCCGTTCTTGCTTCCTTCCCTCCCATCCCCGGCACCTCTATTGTCAAGAGGCACAAATCCCAAAACATCCACACCTTGGCCAAGCTCTTCAAAGCCCAAGGATACAATACCCAGTTCATCTACGGAGGCCGAGGGCTTTTCGATAGCATGCGGCGCTTCATGTTGGACAATGGTTATGACCGCTTCATTGAACAAAAAGACTTTAAGAACCCTACTTTTTCGACCATTTGGGGTGTCTGTGATGAAGATATCTTTCACAAGGCCATCGAAGAATTTGATGCGCTTCATGTCCAGGGGAAGCCTTTTTTCTCCACCATCTTAACCGTCTCCAACCACAAACCCTATACCTACCCCAAGGGACGTATCGACAAGAATCCCGATGAGCACGCTCGGCTCAACGCGGTGAAGTATGCCGATTGGGCCATAGGAGATTTCTTTGAGAAAGCGCGCTCTCGCCCTTTCTTTAAAGACACGGTCTTCGTCCTAATGGGAGATCATGGGGCACGCGTATATGGCGCCAGCTTCATTCCCATCGATACCTACGGAGTCCCGCTTCTCATTTACTCCCCCCACCTGATCCAACCCCGGCGCATCCATACATTGGGATGCTCCATGGATGTGGGACCCACCCTTTTGGGACTGCTGGGATTGGAATATAAGACCGTCTTCTACGGAAGGGACCTTCTACGGCTTAAGCCCAGCCAGGGATATGTCTTGCTGCAGCACGACCGAGAGATCGGTCTTCTGAAGGGATCGAAACTAGCGGTATTGAGTACGGGGAAATTTTCAGCAGTGTTCGATTATGACCAGGCCAACTCCCGCTTCACTAAAATTCTCAAACTGAACTCGCAGGAAGAAAACATGATTTTAGACGCTGCTTCCTTCTACCAGACCGCCTATCACCTTTATATGGCGGATGCCCACCGTCTTTCTCAGGAAAAATAGAGGAGCGTGTTTTAACGCTTCTTTGAGGTTGGCACCAATTTCCACCCAAAGGGCAGGAGGGCGGCTCCTAGACAAATCTTAATGATGTCCCCCCCCAGGAAAGGATACACCCCGATGGACAGTAATTGGTTGAGAGGAAAAAATCGAGCTAGGCCCACTAAACCACAGAGCAGAATAATGGAGCTTCCTATCCCCATCATGAGGGCTGCGGTAAAAGGATCTCGATCCCATCCGGCTTGAGCAAATCTCCCTACCACCCAGGCCGCCGGTAAAAATCCTAAGAGGTACCCTCCCGTGGGCCCTAACAAAAAATGAGCCCCAGAAGCTCCTCCAGCAAAAAATGGCAGCCCCAAACTGCCCTCGATAAGATAGGTAAGAACCGCGATGACTCCCCATCGCCTCCCCAACAAGGCCCCGGTCATCAGAACACCCAATGTTTGACCCGTAATAGGAACGGGGGTAAAAGTCCACAAACTGATCTCTATTTGTGCGCACGCGGCGATGAATAAACTAAATCCTAAAACTTGAACCAACCTCAGCCATTTCTTATCACTTGGGCTGAGCGCTAAAACAATGGTGTCACTCATCAAATCCGACTCCAAGCCATAAATCAAGTTTTTCATCATAGATCGATAGAAAAGGTAGGATCATGAACAAATTTTCTCTTTAACACTCATGTTATTATATCATAACTTAATTAAAATTTTCCGAGACCCAGGCTTGGGCAAAATCTTGAACAGATTCCACTTTTTCCTGTATCTGCCCTCCTTGCGGTGAGACTTTCCAAATTCTGCCCCAATGCTCTTGCGGGTTCCCAGCCTTCTTCTCTATAGGCAATAAGACTACGGGTTCCCCCACGCTCATTTGAGGCTCGAACTCCGTACCATGAGACAAGGGCAATAAAAGAACGGGCACCCTTTTTTGCACCACTCGCCTGATCAAGAACTGAAAGAATCGAGCCCGCCAAGGAACATCTCTGCCAAACTCCTTCTTAAAATTTTGAGTGGTCTTTCGAGCCTGTTCCCGACTATAACCTAGGCTTAAAGCATATTCTTCCAAGGTGGCCTCCAAAGAGCTGGGAACTTCTCGCGTTCGATAGGGAGCCGACAAAACAGACTCCTCAGATTCTGCGGCCAACAAAGAAAAAAGATTTCTTTCTTGGTCTCTATTTCGCGCGCTAGACTCCGCTTTCTGCCTCAGTGCCCAAAAATGCTCTCGCGCCGTATACAGAAGACGGGCATTTTCATACACTCCGCCCGAAAGAACTATCACAACCCTTTCTCGCTTTTTTAATGCTTCCACAAGAGAATACGCCATCCTCCCATAACCACTCCTTTCAAAAAGTTTTCTTTGAAATCCTCTTCTCAGCCAAGGTTGGCGATCAAATCCCAGATGCCCTCCTCTCATTAACCCCGCATAAAAGCATTCTTGCACCAGAGGAACGGCGTCCAACCCAAATCGATCAATGGCCACTACCTGCCGTATGGGATGGGCATACCCCTCAAACTCCTTGAGCAGATGATAGGCATGCCGTATCAACTCGTAATTAAGAACATTCACCTCCCTGGTGACAGGAGGATGAGACAAAAGACACACCACCGCGGGAGAAACCCCAAAGGATTCTTCGCATCTCTTGGCTAGAAAACGCGCCATTTTCACCCGATGGCCCCAGTGCGGACCTAAACGATATCGGACCCTTCCCGACAAGAAAAGCAGTATTTTTTCCTGCCATGCAAAAGACCACCGTCTAGGCATGTTTCTCAAAAACCACCCCCCCAAAAAACCCAGGAGATTCAAAGGGAATTCAACAAGTCCTCTTGCCCAAGGAGATTTCCGAGGTAAAACAATCCCACTCGCCTCGCAATACTTTTTCTCCAATCGAACCAGCAAATCAATGATCTCTTTATAAACCATGACGCATCATTCCTTAAACAAATTTCCCTTTGACGACTTCCCCCAATTTCTTGAAATGGGGGCCTGTCCCGGGCCACCCCGCCTGACCCTGAACCCCGGTAGCGAAAATTTTAATCCTGCCCAGGGGTGACTTCGGTTCCAGCCCCTCGGTCCCGCAACGTAAGGTGAACGGTGGACCACATCTCGCTGCCCTAGCAGGGGATGGGTGAAGTGAGGGAAGCCGAGG
>JACQJM010000198.1 GCA_016205045.1 Elusimicrobiota bacterium
TCTCGCTACCCTAGCAGGGGATGGGTGGAGTGAGGGAAGCCGAGGGGCGAACCGGGAGGCAGGACCCCTGGGCAAAATACCCCTCCAATTGGTTGGACTTAGATAAGGATGGGTAAAATGGAGTCTTTGGGGGAGGGGGGAGGGGCTAAATGTGTTAAAAAATGCTTATTTTTTAATGCTATTTTAACTTAACATAATCTTAATTTTACCCTCAGGAATTCTTAATCCTATTTGTGTACACTATGGGTATGAGTTGGAACAAGCAGAATTTGGGGGTCAGTAAAATGAAAAGTAAAGATCGTAAATCAGTAGTGTTGTTGGGTTTTTTGCTCTTGATTGCCATGATTCAATTCCCTCATCATCAAATGAGTTTGGATCAGACAGAAAGATTCGTGCCTCAGAGAAAAAAGGTGGTTCATCAGCCTAAGGCTATACAACAGTCCTTGGAATGGGGGGTGGAGGAAGAGGACTCTAATGCGGAGATTTGGACTGCTTCAGAGCTCCGGCTGGGAGGAGGCTCTAATATAAAGGTAGTTCATTATCAGTGCCATACCAGCGAGTCTGCGGATCGTCTGATGGAGTGCAACAGGAAAGGGACTTAGTTCCCCTCGCCTTTCTTTTCCCACTGATCGTAAGCGTGAAGTATCTTCTTGACCAAAGCGTGTCTAACCACGTCCTCTTCGGTAAATTGAATAAAAGGAACCCCAGGTATATTTTTTAGAATGTCCTTGACCAATATAAGGCCGGACTGTTTTTTGTTTTGTAAGTCAATTTGAGTAACGTCGCCGGTCACCACCATCTTGGATCCGGGTCCCATGCGGGTAAGAAACATCTTCATCTGTTCCGGGGTTGTGTTCTGGGCTTCATCTAAAATAATAAAAGCGGTATCCAGAGACCGTCCGCGCATATAGGCCAAAGGAATGATCTCCAGGACCTCATCGTCCCTCCATAAGCGGAACTTGTCCGGCCCTAACATGTTATAGAAGGCGTCATAGAGTGGTTTGAGATAGGGATGCACTTTTTCGTAAAGATCCCCCGGAAG
This sequence comes from Elusimicrobiota bacterium, assembly GCA_016205045.1. Lineage (GTDB taxonomy): Bacteria > Elusimicrobiota > Elusimicrobia > JACQJN01 > JACQJN01 > JACQJM01. The sequence goes on from JACQJM010000198.1 coordinate 1,043, forward strand.
GAATCCCAGCTTCTCTCCCGCTTCTACCACGGGTCTGGTTAGGATGATGCGATTGACATGGTGATTTTTGAGGGCGTTTAGAGCGCAGGCTACGGCCAAAAATGTTTTTCCGGTTCCGGCTGGCCCAATCCCAAAAGTTAAATCATGATTTTGAATGGCTTCCACATAAGCTTTTTGATGTTCACTTTTGGGTATGATGGCCTTGCCGTAAGCGGTTAAATACACGGCATCTTTGGGTAATGCAGCTGATTCAGGGCCCGAAATAGAGGGAAGAGATCGGGGAAGAGCCTCTTCACCTTTTTTAAGTCGCTCCCTCATTTCTTTAAAGCGCTTCAAGGCCTTTTCCACGCGGGAGGTGGAGCCTCGCACGGAAACGTAAAAACCGGAGCCATCCGGTTCCTGTCGCACAAAAATTTCCACCCCGAATTCTTTTTCCAGACGCCTTAAGTGAGCATCCTGTTCTCCCAAAAGGGGAAGGGATTCTTCTTGGCTATGCAGAAGTAATTTTTTGGTGATCATGGTGTGTTTCGTTTGAGAAGTGCGCTAGATTGAAGTTTAATTTTTCCGCTAATTTTTGGAGCCCAGGTGTTTGACGGTGTTCCCAAAGCAGCTGTTTAAATTCCCAAAGTCCCCAAGGAAACTCCAGCTGTGTATAGATGGAAATAATATCCTCCAATTCCTGTGTCTGCTGCTTGTGTAGCATTCTTTCCATGAGATGTAATAGCATTTCTCGAGTCATTTCCCCAAATGGCAATGCATTCCAGGAGAGACCGTTCTCCTGGATTCGCTTGAAAACACGCAAAACCTCCGGACCTTTCTCGGAATCTCTGCGATGGAGAAGGTCCATCCATTGTCTAAAAAGCTCTTCTGATCCGGGGGGGGGCTCCAGCAGAAGGAGCCAGTTTTTCTTCGCGTGTTTAAAAAGAGCTTCCCGAGAAAAAGAATCTCCCCCAAGGTTCTTTTCCAATAGAGAGATCATCTCTGGATCCGCGGTTTCCAAAAAAGTTTTTAGAGTGCGACGCCCCATGTCTCGATGTCGGGATAAATCAGGATTTTCGGAGAGGAAACAGTTTAAATCCGAGCGGTTTTGGTGCAACACAAGTGCCGTAAAAGTCCCTTTCTCCAGGGTGGCGGGGCGATGAATATCCAGCCACAACAGAAATAATCTTGTGTTTCGATGGTGAGCGCTTTCTTTTTCTCTGACCTTATAATGAAAGGCATAGGAGTTTTTTAAGGGGGTTCCTCCTAAAGATTCTTCTAGGGCATGGTGGGCGGCGGCTCGTTTTAGGCTTATTTTACATGGGGTCACAAGTTTCTCATAGATAATGGAGCCATCCCCATAAGAAGATAAGTTGGAAGGGCAAGACCGAAGGGAGTCTTTAAAATCTTTTTCCCAGTGAGTCGTTGTCTTGCCGTCTGCGAGAGCGGCTAATTCCATGGCATGGGCCGCATATTTAAGTATTTGGGTAGACTCCAGGCCAGAGATTTCATCGAAAAACCAGCCACAACTTGTAAACATCAACAGACGTGCTCGCTGCATCTCCAACAATTGAACGGCGCCAACGGCCTCTTCCGCAGATAAATGCTTGGAAGAGTGTTGGTCTAAAAATCTTTTTGTGAATGAAGGAGAAGGGTCCGCCACGCGTTGAATGTAGTGGTCTCGTGCGAGCCAAGGGTCTTTTAATAAGGAGGAGCCTTTTTGTTCATAGAAGAGGTCTATCTTTTGAGATAGTTGATTGAGGGAATCTCTAAGGGGTTTTCTCCAGCGCTGGTGCCAGCCGGATTGAGGATCGATGCGACAACCACAATCTTCACTCCAACGCCCTACGCCATGCGAGCAGCTCCACGCACTGAAGGGAATAATTTCCACCTCTTTCTGAGGAGGGTGTTTTTCTAAAAAAGTCGCATAATTGACGATTTGGATCGCAGGCTCTTGCTTGATTTGTCGAAGAGCATAAGTCAAGGCCATGTTGCCAAGGCGATGATGGTGCCCATAAGATTCTCCATCCGTAGCTACATGGATGAGCTGAGGGGAAGCAGAGTTGTTGAATGCAGAAAGAAGGGCATGCTTAAATTTTTCTCCATCGGACAGAAGCCCTTCAAAAGCGATCGCATGAGAGAGTCCCTTGTGGTAGAAAAAGATATCCAAAAACGTATCACGCGATTTCTTGGAGAACCACCTATAGGGTTGGGTCACATCCAGATCGCTCGTTTTTGCCTGGGAGGGGGAGAGAATGGTGAAGTGAAGGCCTTCTTGAACCATCATTTCAAGGGTCTCCTCATCCACGGCAGTTTCTGCCAACCACATTCCTTCAGGAATTCGGCCAAACCTGTATTTGAAATCTTCGATTCCCCAGCGGATTTGAGTGCGCTTATCGCGAGGATTGGCCAGGGGCATGATGACATGATTGTACACTTGGGCCAACGCGTTTCCATGTCCGCAGCGAACTCGGCTGGATTCATCCGCCCGAAGAAGCAGGCGGTAGGTTCTGGGTTCATGCCGTTGGAGCCAGGAAAGGAGAGTGGGTCCAAAGTTGAAGGAGATCCACTCATAGTTGTTGAATAATTCTTCGATGCGGCCTTCGGAATTCAGAAGCGGCGTGGCCGCGTTGGGCCCATAGCATTCCTGGAAAATGCGCGTATTCCAATCACGAAAAGGGTAAGCAGAATCTTCTGGATCAACCTCCTCTAGCCAAGGGTTTTCACGCGGAGGTTGATAGAAGTGGCCATGGATGCATAAGTAGCGGCTCATTGTGCTGTACGCCCTCTAGGAATGACCACGATGCCGGAGGGATCCACCATATATTTCTGATTGTCTTTTTGAGTGTCCAGGCCAATTTGTTCTTGGGCGGGGATAATGTTGTAGCGGTCTACAATGACGCGTTTGAGATGAGCTCCGGGCTTAATTTCCGTGGAATCCATGATAATGGATTCTTCCACCACGCAGTTATCATGGATAATCACTCCTCTTCCCAAAATGGACCTCTCCACGCGGCATTTATTCAGTAGACAACCTTCTCCCGCAATGGTTTCCTTTAGCTCCGCTCCCGAAACTTTTAAGGGAGGACCATCGTAGCGGCCTGAACGAATGGGCCATGCAGGGTTGTTCAGGTCCAGTTTGGGACGGGGGCCTAAAAGATCCATGTGAGATTTCCAAAAAGTCTCAATGGACCCCACGTCTCGCCAATAGGCCTTATCTTCGTAGCTTTTGATCCCAGGAAGTTGCTGAGAAGGAAAATCATAAGCAAAAACTCGCGACTCTTTGTGGATGCTGGGAAGAATAGAGCGTCCAAAGTCAATCTCAGAATCTGTTTCCACCTCTTTTTCCAAAATTTTTAACAAGGTGTCTCGGTTAAAGAGATAATTTCCCATGGAGGCATAGGCATGGGCTAGGTCTTGGGGGATGGTCTTGGGCTCTTTGGGTTTTTCTTCAAAGCCCACCACCCGGTTTTTGGAATCTACTTGAAGAATGCCAAAGTGCCTGGCCTCGCGCAGCGGGACGGGAACGGCTGCTACCGTGACGTCGGCATGGCTCTCCAGGTGAAAGGAGAGCATCTGATTGATGTCCATGCGGTAGATGTGGTCGGCTCCAAAAATAGCCACCACATCCGGTCCGAAATCGTGGATAAGGTTTAGGTTTTGCCGAACGGCATCGGCTGTTCCGCGATACCAAGTTTCCCCCAATCTCATTTGGGGAGGAACCACGGTGATAAATTGATCGCGCGTCAATCCAGAGCCCCGCCAACTTACCCGCAGATATTCGATCAGAGATTGAGAGAGATACTGAACCAGGACATAGATGGAAAAAATGCCGGAATTGACAAAGTTGGAGAGAACAAAGTCGGCAATTCTGTATTTCCCCCCAAAAGGGACGGCGGGCTTGGAGCGCTCTTTAGTGAGAGGATAAAGTCTTTCCCCTTTTCCTCCCGCCAGGATGAGTCCGAGAACTTTAGGGATCATTTTTTCGCGATTTGCGATTCGCGATAAGCGATACGTATTTTCATGGATGCCGTTATTTTTATTTCACGAATTGCGTATAGCGTATTGCGTATCGCGGTCAAAGGGTTTCCACCAAATCTGGCAGTTCCTTGTTGATGCAGGTGAAGGTGGGAGTGTCTCGGAGGGTGTATTCGCTGGCCTTGGCTTCGCGCAGCTCCATGACTAGATCCAGGAAGTCCTGGGGAAAATCCGTTTCGAAGGCCACCACAAACTCCTGATCATCCAGGCCATAAGAGTAGGTGGTGTTGAGTTTAACGCGCGGATACTTGCTGCCGGTCCGGATGTGTTCATCCATCATTTTTTGCCGTGTCTCCATCGGTAATTGATACCACGCTCTTGTTTTGACGAAGGGGTAAACGAAGAGGTACTTGTACTTGCCGGGGATGATGCGCGTGCGGTCTTCATCGTGTTCCGGGTTGAGTTTATCCATATAGATGGAGCGACGGGTCATGGCAAGATAAGAGTAGGCGGGGAAAAGAAACTTTCCCAGGCCTGCTTGGTGCATGTGGGAGGACATCTCTTGAAGTGATTCCAAATCGCTGCTCACCCGCCACAACATCAGGTCGCAGTCGGCGCGCAGACCCAGCAAGGAGTAGCTTAAGAGGATCATCCCACCACCTGCTGAGCGCCCAGAAGGCGCTGACATCGCTTCGCCAGCAGGTGGTGGGATCATCCGTTTTTGGAAGGGTTCTACGTTTTTAAGGAATTCTTGTTTGGCCACCAAACGCTCGTTGGGAGGAAGATTCCTGAATTGGGGATCTAGCTTCAAAAAAAGAAAGTTAACGAACTGTCTTTTCAGGGGAACGGTCGAGGGATTGGCGGCTTGGGGAGTGGGGACTGTTTTTTGCATGGGTGACCTCTTAGGGGATGGAAGAAATTTCCAGTAATTTTTGCTTTTGAGCATTCAAATTGGGATTGCTTCCTTCCCAAACAAAGGAAAGAAAGGATTCCCAGGTCCAGGGCATTTTCTGGGCAAATAAATCGGTTATCGCTTCCGCGTACTGCTGGATTTCCCATTGAGCGGCGGCATCCGCTCGCAGGGCAATAAAATTCATCAAGGATCTGGCGTTGGCGGTCCAGTAAAACTGTGTGTAGAGGCTTAAGGGAAGCACCATGCGCGCCATTTCGCGCGCCACCCCGGCTTCTAGAAGCTGCCGGTAAATACTGAAACTCTGTTGATGATGTTTTTCCATGAGAGCATGGCATTTCTTTTGATCCAGTTGAGGGGTCGCTTGAGAGCCCTGTTTGTTTTTGGAGTCCGGGGCCCGCCAGGTGTTGGGAACATAAAACTCATCGGGAACTTCAACATAGCGTCCGGAAATTTCATTGATGCCTGATCCCGAGGCTTCAAAAAGCCCACTGCCCTCGAAGCTCCCTAGTTCGTAAGAACCGATGCGATGACGGAACCACTGTCTGGCCACAAATATGGGGCATTTGATGTGGAATTTGAAAATGGCATGTTCAAAAGGGGTCATGTGTTCGTGTTTGATCAAGTAGGCGATGAGTTTGCGGTCTTTTTCCTCTCCCTTAGAACCCGTTCCATAAGATACGCGGGCGGCGCGAACGACTCCCAAGTCTCCTCCCATAAACTCGATGAGTCGTACAAATCCAAGATCCAGGACTTGAACCTCCTTCTCTGCTATGAGTTCGGGTTGTGGAGCCAAGGTGTTGGGGGGTGGTTGCTGAGTACTCATCCCGCCACCTCTTCGGTGATTTTGGATTTTGCCTGCCTGCCGGCGAGGCAGGGATTTTGTCATTTCGTTTCAGTAGCTTCCGCGGAGTACGGCGGTATCTCGAAACTCGACCTCCTTACTCA
>JACQJM010000199.1 GCA_016205045.1 Elusimicrobiota bacterium
GGCCGCTAAACATCTTTGGGCTGGCTATGCGGCAAAGTGAGGCCCAGGCTTGTCCCTCACTTGGGTCAAGTGATGGGAGGGTGAATTCTTCGGTTGAACTGAAGAATTCAGGTAAACTTATAAATGGACTCTTTTTCACGACCTTACCTCTCAAAATGAGTATTCCCTTCAGAATTGAAGCTCGAGCGGTAATTTAGGTTGAATTACCTCTTATAAGCACCTAACAGGAGCTTAACAGGCACATGTAAAAAAATCAATACCCCCAACTCGCAAGTTGGGGGTCCAAATTTTAACGTCCAATGTCCAAAGTCTTAAGATGAAAAAATCCCCTAATTATAGTTTAGAATCTCCAACCTCGGACCTTGGATCTTGCCCGCCTGCCGCCTGTCCGCCGCCTGCCCGCCGCCTGCCCGCCGGAGAGGAGGGGAGAGGAGGGGAGAGGAGGGGAGAGGCAGGGACCTCGGACTTTAATCGTTGAACCACTTCTTGTAGAGACAAATCGTTTGTGCTTTGACCTGAACGGGAACGCAGGCTGACGGTGCCTGCCGCCGCTTCCTTGGCTCCTACCACCACCATATAAGGGATTTTTTCCAAGGTGGCCTCGCGAACTTTAAATCCCACTTTCTCGGAACGCACATCCAGATCCGCGCGAAACCCTGCTGCCGAAAGTTTCTTCCGGATGTCCTGAGCATACCCTTCCTGCTCGCTGGTCAAGCTCATTATCCTCACTTGAACCGGAGCTAACCATAGAGGAAAAGCTCCGGCATAATGCTCGATCAAAATCCCGAAGAAACGCTCTACGGAACCGAGGAGGGCCCGGTGCACCATCAGGGGCTGATGGCGGCGGCCATCCTCCCCCACATACTCCAACTCGAACCGAGTGGGAAGATTGAAATCGAACTGGACGGTGGAAAGCTGCCAAGAACGGCGGATGGCGTCCACCAGCTTGATATCTATCTTTGGGCCATAGAAAGCCGCCTCACCTTGCATGCGACGGTACGGAATCCCCATTTTGTTGAGGGTATTGACCAAAGCCGACTCAGCCTTTTCCCACTGCTCCGGCTTCCCCGTATAATTTTCTGGGTGGGCAGGGTCCCAGGTGGAAAGCTCTATCTCGAACTTCTCAAAGCCGAAAGTTTTCAGGGTCTCCTTGGCAAAATCCACGCAGCCCGCCACCTCGTCTTCGATCTGATCGGGTCGGCAGAAGATGTGAGCATCGTCTTGAGTGAACCCCCGGACCCGCAGGAGACCATGCACCACCCCGCTTCTCTCATAACGATACACTGTCCCCAGCTCTGCAAACCGCAGGGGCAGGTCCCGGTAGCTGCGCAGGCGGTTCTTGTAGATTAGGATATGGCCGGGACAGTTCATGGGCTTGAGCTGGTACTTAACCTTCTCGATCTCGATAGGGCTGAACATGTTCTGGGCGTAGAAGTTGGTGTGGCCGCTGGTCTCCCAGAGGTCCAGTCGCATCACGTGAGGGGTGAACACAAAATCATAGCCGCGCTTGGCCAGTTGATCCCTCAGCCAATCCTCGATCATCCGACGGACCAGACCCCCCTTAGGATGCCAGAATATAAGCCCCGGCCCAGCCTCTTCCTGGATGCTGAAAAGATCAAGTTCCGTTCCCAGTTTACGGTGGTCCCTTTTTTTGGCCTCCTCTAGTTGGTGCAGGTACTCTTCTAGCTCCTCCTTGCTGTGAAAAGCGGTCCCATAGATGCGTTGGAGCATGGGATTTTTCTCATCCCCGCGCCAGTAAGCCCCCGCCACGCTCAACAGCTTAAAATGCCGGATTTCCCGAGTGTTTTCACAATGTCCCCCTCGGCACAGATCGGTAAATGTATCGTGGGTGTAGTGGGTGATGGGAGGCTCCAATCCTTCCAATATTTCCAGTTTATAAGGCTCCTTGCGAGCCTTCCAGTACTTTTGGGACTCCTCTTTGGTCACTTCCGCCCCTTTAAATTCGTGATTTCCTTCCGCGATCTGCCTCATCCGCTTCTCGATTTTTGCCAAATCCTCCACCGTAAAATGGTGCTCCGAATCGAAATCGTAGTAGAACCCGTTTTCAATGGCGGGACCGATGGTTATTTTGGTGCCGGGGAATATCTCCTGGACCGCCTGGGCCATCACGTGCGCGCAGGAGTGGCGTAGTTTGGCCAGGGAATCGGGATCGGGAGATGATGATTTGGCCTTAGGCATGGGGGAAAGTTTATCTGTCCGCCACAGCCTTGTCAAGTCGACGAATCAACAAGTAGGCCGTTAGAACCACTTCTAAATAGGCCCAAAATCCGAAAAAGGGCTACCCCAATGGCCCAGGGAGAGTTGAACATCTTACGTTAAAATAAACTCGTATGTTTTTCCACCAGCGCTATAAAGTTCTCCCCACTTTACTGTCTCTGGCTTTGGCAGCTTCCGGCTTTCCCTCCTTCGCCGCCTCTCCTGTATCAGGAATTCCTGGGGATATTTCCCGGCCGAGCACTCCTGTCCCCTTATCCGCCCCTGCTCAAGGCTTTAGTAGTTTTTTAACCATTCGCCTTGATAACAATCCCCAAACCCCGCAGGTACCTTCTACAGATGTTTCCCACTCCCCACAGACAACCCCCTTAGCGATCACACGTTTCCCCCCCCTCATATCAGCCGCAGCACGACCTGTAACCCATGCTCTTGATCCATTAAGGCCTATCCAGGCCCTGGCAGATCGATCTCGTGAATTTCTGAAAAGGGGAGATACACAAGGAGCCAGAAGAATTCTTAATGCCATCTGGGGGTATCGGACTGATCGGTCTCAGGTTGCGGGTGAACCTGTTCAAGCCTTTCACTCTTCCCCAACTCTAACCGAGAAAGAACTAGAACAAATTTTTACTCAAGAAAACCCGGACTCTCATGCAGTGTCCATCCTAGAAAGCTATGGATTACCTTTCCCCAGATTGGCTTTTGAACTTATTGAAACCATTACTTATTACATCAACCGAGAAGACTCAATAGAGATAAATACCCCTCCGTTTGTTCTTGAACGGAAAAAGTTTTTCAAGGTTCTAAAGGACATCCTCGATTTTGCAGCGAAAGCAGACCACAACGAGCGGGCCAGAATATTTGTGACCGGCTTAGCCAGAATGGGGGCTCGATGGCACTATGATGAGTTTCAAGAATCTCCTTCTATACGCTTCCCTCAAGCTCCCAAACTGCCCTTAAATCCCAACAGCAAGAAAGAGTACTGGGACATGGCCTCCGGCATGAATGCCGGGATATCTATGATGCGCGGGTTAGATCCTCAAACAAAATATCGCTTCCTTGATAATTCTTTATTCGTCGTGGAGTATCTGAAAGAAATCGTAAGAATATTGAGCCGATCGAATCCAGGAATTTCCAGAAACGTCCAAATCATGCACCAGGACATCCGCCAACTCGAGATGCCCCCTCCCGATCAACCTTTGGGAACCATCAGGGCCAAAAATGTGACAGTTTATGTGAAAGGTTTCGAGAGAGATCTAGAAAAAATGACGAAACATCTAGAACCGGGAGGGCAAGTGATTCTACAGAATGATCCTAAATTCGGTCAGAGAAAAGTGGTTCGAGAAGATTGGGGACCGGTAATTTCTCGTTTAATCCGACAAGGATGGGATTTCCAATTTAGCCTAGCAGATCCTTTCCCTCACCCAGGACCAGTAACATTAGATACTCTCACCCTCACCAAACCCTCTAAAGGCTCCCCTAAAAAATCCAGGTTTACATGGGAGGACTATTTAAAAGCCGTAAACAAAAACTAGGACCCGTTCTCATTTTTATTCCGGAAATAGTGAAACTCCACCCCCACAAGGGGGGCGGCATCTTTCTCCTTCTCCTTTGAAAGGAGAGGGTGGGGGTGAGGATTACTTCATGGAGAAAACCCTCACCTGGTCCGGTGTTACACCGGACCATCCTCTCCCTGAAAGGGAGAGGAAAAACAGCGTCTCATCCGCACCCACTAGGGGTGCGGAATTCGACAGAGGAAAAAGGTATTAAAAATGGTGGGCAGTACAGGATTTGCCTGCCCGCGTGACGCGGTCGCGGCCAGGGAACCTGTGACCTTTCCGGTGTGACAAAGAAAAGAATGGGTAGTACAGGATTTGAACCTGTGACCTTTCCCATGTCAAGGGAACGCTCTGCCGCTGAGCTAACTACCCGCACCTTCTTACATTCAAGCATTTTTTTCGGATCAGATGAAATTGGAGAAGGCTTTGGTGTCCACGGTGGTGTCCATCGGGACCAGTATTATGTTGGGGAATTGCTTAAAAACGATGCTACCGCTGCAGGTCCCGCTTAATTGCCTGAAGTTTAGATAATTCTGTCTGAGGCCATTCTGGAGTTTTTGTGGCCATCAATACCGCTGCCTGGGAAGCCTCCTCTAACAGGTGTATCGTTGTGGCAGCAATGATATTGACGCACGGATCCTCAATCAGGATACTCCTCCTATCCTATCTCCCCATGACGGTTGGTTTGTGTCCAAATGGAAGTTGAGCTAAACATTTCACCGGGAGTAGGCTATAGCATCCACCGTTCTAAATCTCTTCGCACCCTCTTGAGCTTCTTGAAGGAGCGCTGACGATTCAAGGCGTTCGCACGTGTATCCTTGCTATAGATATGCCTGAAAAGACCCTCCAGTTCCTCCACTTCTTCTTCCCTAATATTGTCCCATACCTCGAAGAAAGAGAAATGAGTCCACAGCTTACCCTTGCGCTTGCTCCTAGCGTGAGACCTCAGCCTGCGCAGATTGGTTGGAGGTTGCCAGGAGGCAAGGATGGGAGGAGCTATTTTTTGAAGGGGGTAAGCTCAATGCGCTCTTTCTGCGTGTCTATCTTGACGGTAAAGAGATCAAAAAAGCCTCGCATCCCTAGAAGCAAGGTTTCCTGACCCACCTGAGGAGAGAAATAGATGGTCGTTCTGAATCCGTGACCTCCTATTTCAAGAAACACTTCATGAGGGTACCCCAGGGCTTTCTGGTTTGAGATTCCGAAAAAAGATTCTCCCAAATCATTTTCCACGGGATCAATTCCTATTGCTTTTGCAACGTTTGCGGAGAACAAATTTGCTCCCGCACCTGAATCTATTAAAGCATCGGTATCAAAATACTGATGCGTTATTTTGTTGACAATAGCTATACGAATGCATGGTCGCAGAATCGTACGTCCCATGCGAACTAACGGAGATTCTAAGCGAATCTTTTGAAGGGGAAATGTTAGCGTGAGCACGCAGGGGCGAAGTTGGCATCCCAACGAGGAATGTGCAAGTATACTGGGCGCTTGACACCTTTCTGTTGTGCTGTTCGAACGACTAATGAAAGATCAGGGGCATGAGCAATCAGTTCTTCCTCATCAGAGGTGAGAGCAATCCACTGCTCTTGGTATTGAGCAAAACGCTCGTAGGCATTCTTTTTCATAACTTCAATTATAGTGTAAGTCATATACTCTATTTTTGCCAGGGGGGAGTCGTACTTTTTAAATTCTAGCATTTTCCACCCGGCGGAAGCTACTTGAAGCAAATGGATCACCTGGAAAAAGGTAGCTGCTACCTTTTGATCCCCCGCACTACAACACCTTATTTAAATCTTGGACGGATATTTTAGCTTGGCGAAGGATAGATTTTAGGGTTTCTGGGTTTATGTCTCCAGGATGAATAGGTACCGTGGCCAGAAGATTTGCTTTCTTCATTTGAGCATGACTGCCCTGTGACGAACAATTTGAAACCCCAACCGTTCCAGGGCCTTGATTAACTGTTTCGGCTTGACTTGAGGAAGTTTAGGCATGAACCTGAACTGCCAGGTCCATGCGGAGATTAAATGTCTCTAAAATAGAATCCGGATCTACAAACCTAGGATCCTCACTCTTGGGAATAGGCCGTAGGTAGGGTAGGTTATTTTCAATAGCAGAATCCAGATAGAGTTCCACCGCCTCTTGAAGCATCAATTTGGCCCTAGAAGCGGTGTTCCCTTCCGAGGCAACGTCTAAATCCAAACAAATGGCTGTATAACCTTTGGGTTGCCTCACTAAAACACAAGAAAAGGAAAGATCAGATCGGGTCATATTTTAGTATTCAGATCAATCTATAACTAGTATACCAGGGCTTCATCCAAAATTCAACGCCAAAACCATAGAAATCTATCTTTTTCTAAAGGGAGTATTTTGGATCTTTAAGGGGGTAGGTCGATAGGGTATAATATTCTAGGACTTTTTCATAAATTTGACTAGGTCTTACGACCCTCCCGCGATCAACGAACTTCTGTTAGAAACATAGTGTGAGAATCTTCCGTATTATTTTATCCCTAATTTTGAGCTTAGGATCACCTGCCATGGCCGTGGCTCAGGCAGGGAAATCTCAGGTGGCCCCAGTTTTGGGAGGAAGTACCCCCACCATAGACCCAGGAGCCCTCATTCGCTGGGTGGACGCCACATTTAATCGCCCCCTTGGTGCTTCCACCCCTCTTCCCATTTTGATCGATCCCTTGGGCAGAACATCTCTCTTGCCAGTCTCCCATCCTGCTCCCATAAAACCAAATATAAATCCCGGCAGCGATTCTCCTGCCGCCTCTCGTCCCAACTCTTTGATTCCAGTGCTCAATGCTAATTCACGGGAGAAAACCCCCAAACTCAATTCCCAAATCCCCATGGAAACAGGTTCCGCTTCGGGAGAAGAGTCTGCGCTCCCAAGCCTCGATCAAATGGGACGCCTCTTTGACCAGACAGGATTAAAGAGCGCGGTTGCCGGTAATCTTGGATTTAAGCCGACTTTGGGTTCCGAAGGAGAACAACCCTCCCGCAAACGACCCATTGGATTTAAAGTGAGACCGGAAACAGAATCATCTTCCGCACACACCGGCCATTCTAAGTCACGAGCCATTGGATTCAATGTTCCCTTAGAAAAACAAGAACCGGCCGAAACGGAATCCTATTCAAAAGAACCGGTAATCCTGGTGACAGGATTTGAACCCTTTGGAGATTCCGAAGAAAATGTTTCTAAGAGCTTAGCCGAACGTCTGGATGGCACCACCGTCACCGTTTATGGAGGAGAAGAAGATGGTTTATATCCTCATTCTTCCGCTAAAACTCAATCCCCGCAATCTCCCCCAGGACCTCTTCTGAGAACATTCCAGGTAGTTGGCCGGGTCCTTCCTGTCTCTTTTGAGAGAGCCGGCGCTCAAATCGAGAATTTAATTCAAGAGATAAAGCCTCGGGTGCTTTTGATGTTGGGGTTAAGCGGGAGAACTCCCACCATAGAGCTGGAGCAGATGGCATACAATGTTAAACATTCTCCGGAAGCTCCCGATGAAGACGGAGAGGCCCCTTCTTTAAGACCAATTTTAGACCCCAAAATGCCCCAGTTGTTTCTATCTAACGCCAATGTGGGAGAGTTGGCTCAATGGTTGCAGCAAAGGAATATCCCCATCACGGTATCTCAACACGCAGGTCTATTTGTCAGCAACAGCACCTATTACCTTGCTCTCAACATGATTCAATATCTTGCGGAACAAGGCACCCTTAACACACTGGCCATTTTTGTTCATCTCCCCCATGCCCAGGAGCATTTACCGGAAGAACAGAGGAGGCAGGTCGTTAACTCATCCGTAAAACGTAGTATGGGAATCGCTGCAAAGTTGACAGAATGGGTAAAGGCTCTTGTTTCCACCACCCAGCCTACTCCATCCAAAAACACCACAACGCAAGTTCCACCCAATGCTCCGATAGAATACCTCACCGAAATCTCTGCCCTGATAGCAGAATGGTTGGCCTCTGCCGCGGTATTTTCAGACCGCGCCGCCAATTCTCCACGCTGACAATTTTTCTAAAATTACAGGAAGCCTTCGAGGATTTCTGCCTGCTCTTTTTCGGTGAGACCTAGCCTCTGCTTGACCGCAGGGCCGAATCTCTGGATGGTGGGATCGAGGTCTTCATAGGTAGGAACTTCGGTATTCTCATAAAAAACGCCCAAGGGGATGTGCTCCCCCCACTCAAAAGCCTTGGTCATGGCTTGGCTGAAATTCTTGGGGTCATGACCTTTTTCTTCCAGCTTATACACTCTCTGCTTAAACCAGGTGTATGTGTTGATCTTGTTGTAGGTCACACAGGGAGAGAAGCAGTCCACCAGGGAAAATCCCTTGTGCTGAATGGCCTTGGCCATCACCTCCGCCATGTGGTTGGGCTCACCCGAAAATGTCCTGGCCACGAATGTGGCCCCCGAAACCAATGCCAACGCCATGGGATTTACGGGTGTTTCGATCACCCCTTCGGGTGTCGATTTAGTTTTCACCCCTTTCTCCGTGGTGGCGGAAGCCTGCCCCGTCGTGAGACCATAGATTTGGTTGTCCATGACGATATAAGTCAGATCCAAATTTCGCCGCACAGTGTGCAAGAAGTGGCCCACGCCTATGCCGTATCCATCCCCATCTCCCCCTGTGATGATCACGGTGAGGTCGGGGTTGGCAAGCTTCGCTCCCGTGGCGACAGGGAGGGCGCGGCCATGAAGGGTGTGCATCCCATAGGTCTTGAAAAATCCGGGTAAATTGGAAGAACAGCCTATGCCCGAAACGGTAAGAATGTCTTTAGGCTGGAGGCCCAGCGCGGAGCAGGCTTTCTGAAGAGAAGTCAACACTCCAAAATCGCCGCAACTGGGACACCAATCCGGCTTCACGTCGGATTTAAAGTCCGTTGGAGTCAAGGGTTTGTGTTCCGAAAGTGGCGTTCTTTCCGGCACACAAAATAAATGAGTTGTTTCTTGTTTTACTTCACTCATACCACCTTACCACGCTTTTTACGCCTTCAGAACTTCTTCAATCTTCTGGTATGTCGAACCTGGATAAAAAGGTTCTCCATCATACTTTAACCAACGATGCGGGATGAAGAACCCCGTCTCTTGGCGGATCAAGCGCGCCATCTGGGCGGTGTAATTGGCTTCCATGATCATCGCTTTCCGAGAACGGTACAGCACTTCCGAAACTTCCTTCCATGGAAACGGCCAAATAGTCCTGAGTGGCAGAATGTTGATACGGTTCTGCCCATTTTGGTTGAAGGCTGTCATCATGCGCTTCATCATATTATAGGAAGAGCCCCATCCCACCAGAGTCAACTCCGCATCCTTAGGGCCTTCCAGAATGGGGGGTTTTAAATCGCGGGCGGCATACTCCATTTTTCTCATGCGCTTGTTCATCATCTTATTGCGCGTGTGAGGATCGGTTGCCACATCCGAAATGAGCTCACCCTTTTCATCGTGTTCATCGGATCCCGCCACATAGGCCATGCCTTCCTGGCCGGGAATGGCCCGGGGAGAAACTCCCGTATCGGTGTCTAGGTAACGCTTAAATTCATCTCCATTTTCCTTCGGCTTGGCCCACACCCCTCGATCAATCTTCACGTTCAAATCTAGACCATCGACTGTCTCCTGATGTTCCGAGAGGAGAAGATCCGAGAGAATGATCACCGGGCATTGGTACTTCTCGGCTAAATTAAATGCTTCAGCAGTGGTGTAGAAGGCGTCTTCCAAGGTGAGAGGAGCGATCACGATCTTGGGGTATTCTCCCTGAGAAGCTCCCAGAACCTGAAAAAGGTCTCCCTGCTCAGTTTTGGTGGGAAGGCCCGTGGAAGGCCCGCCCCGCTGCACCTCCACGATGACCACGGGTGCCTCGATCATGGCGGCCAATCCCACCGCCTCGGTCATGAGAGAAAAACCGCCGCCCGAGGTGCCCGTCATGGCGCGCACCCCGGCGTGTCCCGCCCCTATCGCCATGTTAAGGGCGGCAATCTCATCTTCCGCTTGTTTAAATACCATCCCGTAACGCGGGCCTTTGGGAGCCAAATAATGCATGATGGAGGAGGCCGGGGTCATGGGGTAAGCGCTGTAAAACTTACAGCCCGCGGCCAGAGCCCCCACTGCATACGCCTGGTTTCCCGACATGATAAGGCGTCTTTTGGAGCCGGTAGGAATGGAGATGCCCAGATCAGGAAAATTTTGGGCCGCGTAATCATACCCAGATTTCGCCACCTGGACATTGGCTTCTTGAATTTGTTCTCCCTTTTTCTTAAATGTTTCTCGAAGCAGATTGGCCAAAGTCTCAAAGGGAAGCCCCGTCAGCTTCATCAGAGCCCCCAAGGCCACGGTGTTCTGCATCAAGGGATTGGGAGAAAGTTTAAAAATGGGAAGCCCTAAAGATCGAGCCCCAGGTCGAAGAGAGTTATCTTCCAACTTAAACCGATCCGCATTAAATAAAACTCCCTTCCGGGCATCCCTGGATTCCCGGTCTATGGTATCTTGATTTAAGGCGATAAGGATGTCGCAGTCATCCGACTGAGTCCACACTTTCTCCGGACCCACGCTGGTCTGGAAAAGAACATGCCCCCCTCGGATGACGGACTGGTAGGAGTTGTACGCGTATGCGTGCAAACCCAACCGCGCGCAGATTTTTATAAAAGTCTCGCCGCAAGATGCGATCCCGTCTCCCGCCGCCCCGCCTACCCAAAGATTAAACGCATTGCTCACGAATACATTTTACTTCTATTTCCCCATGAGAACAAGTCACAACAAGACCAAAAGACCCAGGAGAACCTGGGTACTTTTTCTAACCTTAAATAGGTCATTGGTCTCACGCTCCGATTCTCCCATTTAAATACCATTTAAACCATGAAAAAATATCTCGTTTTCCCCTTCCTTCTTTCCGTTTTTATTCTTGTGTCTTTATCCCCCCAGGGAAATGCGGCCGGAGCCAAATTCGATTGGTCTAAGGTCGCCTCCGTTCAGGGAATGCCCCTGGTGATCCTCCCTTACGGTGCTGACCATGTGGATATCGATAATGCCTTCAATGTCCTGGTTGACTCCAACGATATATTTCAATCCGTCAATACTGCCGACCATAAAAAACAGTTCAACACCGAGGCTTCCCGGATACTTAAGCGAAGTCCCGTGGTGGCGATCCTGCGCCACAACCAATTGGCCCTAATTCCCCAAAATCTGACCTCGGGCGCCAAAATGTCCTTTCTCAACTTGAGAGGAGAAGCCGCACTTAGGAGAATTGTCGTCTCTCCTCAACTCGTGACTCAGCTCCAACGTTTAGATGCCGCGGACATCGGGCTCATCACATCAGCCCTCAACCTTCTTTTCGACCACAAACGTCCCTTTCCCAGCGAGTCCTTTCCCGTCATCCCTTCCCCCCTCCTGGCATTGGCTCAACAAAGGCTTTACAGCGTTTCGTGGGGAAGTCCCGATAGCGGAGACGCCCAAAAAGCCCGCTTGACGATTAAGGACCGCACCGCTTTCATCCTATCTCCGGAGTTCAAGAATTGGGTCAAATGGGAAAAAGCTCAGGGAAAACAGGTATTCTGGCTGAAGGATTTGGACAAGACTCAGGCCGCAGGGGATATATTTACGTTCTTCTTCTTATGGCGGGCTGAAAACGGAAAAATTACTCCTCAGCAAAATGAAGTCATCAAGTCTTTCCTCAAAACGGTGCAGGTCAATGATCCAGCCTTACGCGAAGAACTGAGCCATGCCAATCAAAACGACGCGAGAACCAATGCACTTCTAGTGATCAAGCTTTGGAGAAACAAGGAAAAAGGCGGTGAAGGGATAGCGATGTTGGAGTTCTGGAGTAAGGTGTACTGGCCTACCCAAATAGGACTGAGCCGAGAGGAAAAACTAAGAGAGGTGGCTGAATTTGCCCCTCACTATGCCTCTAAAATTTATCCTTGGGTTCCCGAGGAGAACCTGGCCCTAAGAAAAATTGGGATAGAAGTGGTGATCGTATCCAATGGGGATCAGGAACTGGCTAAAGCGGTTGCTCCTCTTTTGGGAATCAAAAAAAGCAACGTGGTGGGATCTCATCTGTTATACAAAGAGGGTATAGCCACAGGAGTCAACCATTCTTACGAGATTTTTGATAAGGATTGGACCCCTAGACCCCAACCTGGAAAATCCCATAGCTTTCACTTCTGGGTCAACAACAATAAAAGACGCTGGGGCTGGCGAACTCTGGATTTAAACCGTATTATTCTGGCCGGAATTGACGGCGATTCCGCTTCCTCGGATGGAGGCATGATGATTAACCTTCTTCCCGGGGCCGCACTGGGAAATTTCATGATAGATACTCCTCATGAGCCCAATCGCCTGCAAAAATTTTACGCGCTGGTGAAAAAATACGGCTGGTCTCTGGGACAATATTTTACCCTCTCCCATGACCCATCAAGTCCGGCGGATTGGAACGATTAGCCCGAAATCCCCAGTTGGACCTTATGTTCCGACTCAAAGAGTCGTATAATAATGTGCACCCGGGGATTTCGCCGCAAAGCGGCCTCACTTGCCAGGATGGATTTCGTAGAAGCAGATGTCTGGCAAGTGAGGGGCGACCCCTCACTTTGACCGCTAAACATCCATGATCTAGCTTCGCGGCAAAGTGAGGCCCGCAGGGTGAATTCTTCAGTTCAACTGAAGAATTCAGGTTAGCCTATCTGATCGATCTTCTGGGCGAGATCAAAATCTTTTTGAGTAAGCCCGTTGGCGGAGTGAGTGGTCAAGGAAAGGGTCACCCGAGAATAGCTCCAGGTGATGTCGGGATGGTGATCCATAGACTCCGCCGCAAAACCCACCTTCACCAAAAAAGCCGTCGCCTCCACGAAGTCCTTAAACTTGAATTTCTTCTCAATGGCATTCCCCATCCTTTCCCAGCCTTTTACCGTTTTAAGTTTGTCTTGAATCTCTTTCTCACTTAACATTTCTCTCTCCTTCTAAACGGGGTCTGACCCCGTTTTTCGGGGGTGCCTCGCTGTAATGGTGGAGTGCATTCCCCCTCGGGTGTTGAATTCTCCCGTCACCACCGCCCACAGAGGCTTACAGGCCTCGACCACATCGTCCAAGATTCGATTGATCGCATTCTCATAGAAGATTCCCAAATTTCGATAGGCCAAAATGTAATATTTCAAAGATTTGAGCTCTAAACAAACCTTATCCGGCATGTACACCAGGGTTACCTTGCCGAAATCAGGAAGATGAGTTTTGGGGCAGATAGAGGTGAACTCCGGCATCTCAATCTTGATCTCGTACTTAGAGTACTGATTGGGCCATGTTTCGATTTTAGGAAGATTTTCTTGCTTCCCCGACTTAGCATGATCCTCGGTATAAACACTCGTGGTATTACTCATATTATTTTTTTCCTCCTACTCCCCCTCACCCGACCTCCGGTCACCCTCTCCCACCCAGGGGAGAGGGAATTTTGAAATAGCTCCTAGATTTTAGCTCGGGTCAACCGCAGAGAATTCAAAACGACCGACAAGGAACTCAAAGCCATGGCCATCCCCGCAAACTGAGGAGAAAGAAGCCATCCCTTCCAAGGGTAGAAAAGACCCGCAGCCAAAGGGATTAGAAATAAATTATAGATAAAAGCCCAAAAGAGATTCTGCATGATCACGTGTCTTATTTTGTGGCTGAATTGGATGGCTTTGAAAATAGTTTTTAAATCAGGTCTCATCAGAGTAATATCGGCCGCATCCATCGCCACATCCGTTCCCGAAGCCAAGGCGATCCCCACATCGGCCTTGGAAAGAGCCGGAGCATCGTTGAAACCATCCCCCACCATTGCCACCCGTCTTCCCAACTCCTGAAAATGCGCCACCAGCTTGGCTTTATCCTGGGGCATCACCTCCGCGAAGAATTGCTCTATTCCCACTTCTCGAGCCACCTTCTCCACGGAAGAGGATCGGTCTCCAGAAACCAACACCACATGAAGCCTCATCTGTTTTAATCCTCGCACCGCTTCCAAAGCGGTGGGCCTCAATGTATCCGCAATAGTGATAGCCCCGAAAAACTTACCATTCACCGCCACCCCCAGCACAGAATCCGCTTCCATCCGCACCGCCGTCTTAAAAGATTCCTTGATCTGAACCCCATTCTTTTCCAGCCAAGATAGCCTCCCAGAAAGTATCTCTTGAGAACGGGACCCTCCTTTGGGATCATTCACGACAACCTTCACCCCTTCTCCCGGAAAGACCTCCAGGGAGTCGGGGCGGTGGGCCTGCAATCCTTTCTTTTCGGCATAGCGGCGAACCGCCAAAGCCAGAGGATGTTCGGATTCCGTTTCAGCCACCAGCGCCATCTTCAACACATCTTCCCGGCTATTCCCCACCGGGATCACCTGAACCACCTCCGGAACCCCCTGAGTCAGCGTTCCGGTTTTGTCCAAAACAATCACGTTCAATTGGTTAACCCTTTCTAAAACCTCGGCATTTTTGATTAAGATCCCCGCCTCCGCGGCTCTTCCCAAACCCGCAATCAAAGCGATGGGCGTGGCCAAGCCTAAGGCACACGGGCACGCCACCGCGAAAACAGAAATCATCACCGTCAAAGCATAACTCAAACGAGGAGAGGGGCCCAACGTCAACCACAAAAGAGCGGAAACCAACCCTACCACCAGAACCACGGGAACAAAAATAGCGGAGATTCGATCCACTTTATTTTGGATAGGGGCTTTGGTGGATTGTGCCTCCCTGACTGCCTCCACGATTTTGGCCAGGCGCATATCCTCTCCCACCTGAAGCGCCTCAATTTCCAAAGAACCTGTTCGGTTCATGGTGGCTCCAAACACATGGCTCTTAGGAGATTTATCCACCGGCATTCCTTCTCCGGTCAGCAAGGACTCATCCACGGAAGAGTTTCCTTTAAGCACCACCCCATCCACGGGAATCTGTTCTCCGGGACGCACTAAAATGTAATCTCCGGTCAGGATTTCTTCCGACAGAATAGTTTGCTCCTTCCCCCCCCTAACAACTCGAGCTGTTTTGGGACTCAATTTCATGAGTTTCTGCACGGCTTGTCCCGTATGAGTGCGGGATCTCAGCTCCAGATATTTCCCCAAATTAATAAAGGTGATCAACATGCCCACTTCCTCCCAACGAGGAAACCGGGAAGCGGCAGGTATTTTTTCAGGGAAAAAGAGAATGGCACAGCTAAAAAAATAGGCCGAGAACGTGCTTAAAGACACCAGAGCATTCATGTCCAAAGAACCGTGGCGCAATCCTCTCAAAAATCCTTTATGGAAGTGAGCCCCGCACCAAAATTGAATGAACGAGGCGAAGAAAAAGAGCGTGTAGGGAGACAGGGAGAGCGATTTTGCAAAAGCAATCAGGAGCGTCAAACCCGCCGCTATCCAAAAACGATTTCTCAACATCTCCCTTTCCTGGTTTAAGCTCAACAAAGTCATCCCTTCAGCCGTTCCTCGAGAAGAGGAAATTCCCAAAACCCTATACCCTAAAGACTCTATGGTCCGACTGATGTCCTGCGGGATCAAAGAGCCTTCACGATAAACGATGGAAGCGGTATGCGTGGGCAGATGGGCTTGAACCTTTTCCACACCCGGGAGATTTTTTAAAGCGGTTTCGATTTTGGCCACACACGAGGCGCAGTGGATTCCCTCAATGGAAACGATCATCTTGCTCATAAACCCTTAGACAACAGCCAACTTTTCTCTAAAGCACCAATGTCCGACCAAAGGCCGGGGAAACCCAAGCTCAACGCTTGGTTGAATGATTCCCCCGATCTCAACTGATTTAAGAAAATGGAAAAACCCAGGCGTCCTCCCTGCTCCACCATAAACTGAACCACTTCTTTCACTTGATGATACCATTGACCCACCAACCTTTCCCTCTCTGTCGCGGGCACCAAATTCACCATCTGGCTGAATGGAATGGGCACCAAATTATCCGAGAGGGAATGAGAGGTACCCGCTTGATATTCCTCATACATAGCCAGACCCTCATTGAGCCAACGCAAATTCTGGGATGTATTTCCCATAAACTCATAAAAAATTAGATGGGTCATTTCGTGAGCTAAAGTTCCATTGAGGTAAGGACTTTCGAAGCTATAGATAGCATTTCCCACCGCCACGCCTCCCGACCACTCGGCCTGACCCGTTTTCTTGAGATACTCTTCTCGATTCGAATAGACAGTAATGCCATAAAGACCCCGGGGAATAAAAGAGTAGAGACCGGTATCCTGCATGATGCGATTATAATCTTCTTCTACGGCGCGGGAAATCGCCCTGGCTTTCTCGGCCCCGTACGCTTTCACTTTAAAATGAAGACTCTGTTCCTCATAAGCTCCGGGGTCAAGGTCCTGGAAGGAAGTTTGAGTGATTTTTTGGGAAGTTTCGGAAGGTATCTGATCGGGAGTCAGAGTGACACAACCCATAAAGAGTGTAGAAGGTAGCAGGTAGTAGGTAGTAAGTAGTGGGCAGGAAACAGTAAACAGAATGCACTTCTTCAACACTGACCACTGACCACTGACCACTTTTCTGATCATCACTGTCTCTATATTACCAAAATGTTAGAATAACCGCATTATGAGAGTCACCGTCGATAGAATCGCTCCTGAAGGCCAAGCGATCGCCCATTCAAAAGGGTCCAACAAGGTTATTTTCCTTCCTTATGGCAATCCCGGAGACGAAGCGGAAGTTCGCATCCTGGAGGAAAGAAAAGGATACGCCACCGCGGAAATTATTTCTCTGATCAAACCGGGACCGGGACGCATTGACCCACCGTGTCCGCACCACTTTAAGATAAGGGATGAGGGAAGAGGGATGAGGGATGAGTCAAAGAATATCTCCCCATCTCATAACTCATATCTCATATCTCATATACCACAAACCATCTCCGGCGGTTTGTGGTGCGGCGGCTGCGATTGGCAGCACCTCCAATACCCTCGACAACTGGAACTCAAAAAAAATCTGGTCCAAGACGCTTTAGAACGCATAGGAAAAATAAAAAATCCACCTCTCCTCGATCCCATTCCTTCCCCAGAACCCTGGCGGTACCGAAATAAGGTGCAGGTCCCTTTCGGAATGGGTCGAGGGAAAAGTCTGACACCCTCCGCAGAGCTTCGGGTACCAACCGGGGCTCCAGAGGAGCCCAGCGTGTTGGTGGGTTTTTATCATCCCGGGACTCATCGGATCGTGAATTTTGAGGACTGCTTGGTGCAGCCCGAACTGTCGGTTCAGATCGTTCAAAAGGTAAAGCAGATCGCTCAGAAATATCGCTGGCAGCCCTATAATGAAGATGCCCAATCGGGATGGCTTAGACATCTTTTTATCCGGACCAATGAGAAAAAAGAAGCCTTGGTCGCTTTTGTAACGCGGAGCCCAAATTTTCCTCATTCCAAAGAAGCTATTCAGGATCTCACCCAAACATTCCCCTCTATTATAAGCTTTTTTCAAAACATACAACCTCTTAAGACCTCCGTGATTCTGGGTCCTCGTTGGATCAAGCTCTGGGGAAGAGATCACATGGAGGAGCGGATCGGGAACCTTCACCTTTCCGTTTCTCCCGAGGCTTTTTTGCAGGTGAATACCAAGGCGACGGAAAAACTTTACCAGCAAGTGGAGGAATTTCTGAAATACGGAAAGTCCATCCCTCGAAATGTGCTGGATCTCTATTGCGGGGTGGGAACCATTTCTTTATGGGTTTCTCCCCTGGTTCAGCAGGTGGTGGGGATCGAAGAAAATAGGGAAGCCGTTCAGGATGCGTATCAGAACGCGCGGCTCAATAGGGTTCGCAATGTCCACTTTCTCGCAGGAAAAGTCGAATACACTCTGCCCAAACTAGACTTTCCCTCGGATGCCGTGATTCTAGACCCTCCTCGACAGGGATGTCAACCAGAAGTATTGAAAAAAATCATAAAGCTCGAAGCGCGAAAAGTTGTCTACGTTTCCTGTAATCCTGCGACGTTTGCCCGAGATGTCCTAGTACTTGGCCAAGGTGGATTCCGATTGATTCAAGTCCAACCTGTGGACTTATTCCCTCAAA
>JACQJM010000205.1 GCA_016205045.1 Elusimicrobiota bacterium
AGCCTACACCCATGGAGTAGGTATCCATGATCCAGGCCATGGTCTGAGAGTTGGTGTATACATCCGGGGCCGGGATGTCCTTGTCAGGGCCGATGATGATAGCGATCTCGGAAGTGAACCGCCGGGTGAGTCTTTCCAGTTCTCCACTCGAAAGTTTTTTGGGATCGACTTGTATGCCTCCCTTGGCGCCCCCGTAAGGCAGTCCCATCACCGCACACTTCAATGTCATCCAAAACGCCAAAGCCTTAACTTCATCCAGCGTGACATCGGGATGGTACCGAATCCCTCCCTTGGCTGGTCCCCGAGCCAGGTTGTGCTGCACCCGGTACCCCTCAAACACCTCTATGGAGCCATCATCCATACGAACGGGAACCGAAACGATCAACGCCCTCTTGGGACGTCTCAGATATTTATGGATTCCTGGATCCAAATGAATATGTTTCGCCACCGTATCCAATTGTTCCAGGGCCACATTCCACGGATTGATCTGCGCTTTCTTCTGCTGTGTTTCTTTGCTTTTGATCTGCATGTTTACGGTCATCGCTCCCTCCCTTTTTGTTTTTTCATTCAGATTTTCCCGGCAGTTTCCGCCTCTCTTATTTTTCCCATCACAAGATTGCCCAATGCCTCTAACAAAAGGGGTGAATCATTCAAGGAGTCCGCCCGAATAAAATTCATCCCTTTGGATTCTGCCATTTCCCGATAAAGGATGTCGTCGTCATACAAGGTTTCCATGTGATCCGAGATGAACCCAATCGGGGCCAGCAAAACATTGGAACAACCCTCTTCATGAAGAATTTGAAGCACCTCCCCCACGTCAGGACCCAGCCACGGTTCGGCCGTGGCCCCCTTGCTTTGGGTAGCCAATCGCCAATTTGAAATGGCACATTCCTCGGCGACCCGCTCTACCGTCTGTCGGAACTGAGCCACATAAGGATCCTTCTCTGACAACACTCGTAAAGGCAGGCTGTGGGTGCTGAATATCACGCAGACATTTTGTCGTGCCAACACGGGAAATTTATCCAGACCAGCAATCACGTTGCGAGAAAATGCCTGAATGAGAAGTGGGAGATCATTCCAGAAAGACACTTCGTGGACCTCCACAGGACCCTGGGTCCCCTGAATATTTTTTCTGAGTTCTTCATAATATTCTCCCACGCTCAACCGGGAATAATAAGGGGTTAAACACAAAGCGATAATTCGCCGCACTCCATTCCGCCCCATCTCTTGTAGGGAGTCTTTGATACGAGGCGCCCAGTGTTTCATCCCCACATAAACTTTTATTCCTCCCTCTTTATCGGCCAGTAAGTTTTCAAGCCCTTGAGCCTGGCGCCGCGTGATATCCAAAAGAGGCGATTTCCCTCCGATCCTCACATATCTCGCCTTCACCTGGGCCAGAAGTTCAGCCGGCACGGTCCTTCCCCTCAATATTTCCTTGAGATAAGGCTCGACATCCTCTAACTTCTCCACCGCCCCATGAGCCATGAGCAGAACCGCTGTTTTCATTTTCCGTTCTTTTTACGGACAAAGATGTGGGAAGCCAGAGAATCCTCCAAGGCCAGCAGGCTTTCTCCCAAGGACACCACAAAAGCGGGAAAAGTTTGCACCACCCGCACAGAATTTCCTGGAGAAAGACCCAGGGAAAGAAGTTTGTGAAGCTCAGGACGGTCCTGAGAAGAAAAATAGGCAATCCCTGCCTCCTGACCGCTTTTCAAAGCAGAAAGAGAAACCACCACGGGCCCGGTCTGTCCTAAAGCCTCCTCACAGCACTTCCCCTGGGGAATGGCCAGGCCGTGCGGACAGGCTCTCGGATGTCCCAATAAAATGCAGATGGCTTCTTCCACGTCGGGGGTGATGACGTGCTCCATGCGGCAGGCGTTGGGGTCGATCTGTTCCTTGGGAAGGACCAACACGTCTTTCAAGAGCCTTTCGGTTAAGAGGTGGCGCCGGGCCATATCCCGGGCGATATTTTGCCCTTTGGATGTAAGCTCCAGCAATCCCTCTCTTTCAAAGACAAAGTTCTCCAAGATCAACTGATCCAAAATGCCGGGGCGGACCGCCCCCTCCAACACCTTCTCCAGATCGGCCTTACGGGTCACCCCCTGTTCAAACTGGGTCCAAAGAATTCCCAGAGCTTGCTGGACATCCTCTTCCTGAGTGGTGGGAATGGGATATTTTTTGATGTGCGCATCACCAAGTTCTATCATGATTTCATCCTCCAAGATTTACCCGTCACTTTGGCCGCTTTGCATCTCCGGGCTGGCCCTGCGGCAAAGTGAGCCCCACAAGGGGAATTCCTCGGTCGAGGAATTCGGGTTTATCAGGACCAACCCAGGGCCAGCAACATTTGGTTGATCCCTCCTGAAATGAGCAGCGCGTAACTCAGGACCGCCGCGGTAATTACCATGGTGGCCTTCCATCCCCTCTCCCGAAGAGACATAAACCATTGAGCGATGCAGGGCATGAACAGGGTGATGGCCACGATGGCCACGGTGGATTGTCTGAGCGTCAAAAGCCCTTGCTTCTGCATCTGATAAAACCCGGCCGCGCCATAATCTCGTCTTAAAAAACCAATGAGAAAAGCCTCCGCTGACTTCTCGGGTAGCCCCAGAAAACCTTTCACCACCGGGGAAAATCCCTTCTCTATAATTTGCAGCCACCCCATACGATCCAGAAGGTAAAGAGCCATCGTTCCATAAATAAATAGCGGAACCACTTCCCGCAGATACCACTTCAGCCGAGTCCACACCTTTCGAAAGAGATTGCTCATCTGAGGAAGCCTCAGAGGGGGCAGTTCCAGAAGAAAGGGAGAGGGCGCTCCCGGAAGAATCCGAGAAGCCAACCAGCCCACCCCCAAAAGACTTCCCATCACCACCCCTAACCAAATGCCCAAAACGGAGGGGGCGAGTCCCGAGGTCATCCCCAAAATCACTCCCAGTTGGGCCGAACAGGGAATCGCCAGCGCCAGAAGGAAGCTCGCCAGAACTCTCTCCTTCTTGGAATCCAGAATCCTGGTGGTGAGCATGGCCATGGTCCCACAGCCCAACCCCAAAATCATGGGGAATACCGCCTTGCCGTTAAGTCCCATCAGATGGAAGAATCTATTCAACAACACCGAAAGACGCGGAAGGTATCCCACGTCCTCCAAAATCCCCAACGCCAAAAAAAACGTGGTGACGATGGGAAGAATCAGGGCGAAGGCGTAGGTCAAAGCCATGCTGAAAATTCCGTAGGGGCCCACTAAAAGGTCTTGAAGAAAGACGGTAGGAACCAAAGCACGCACCCCCAAGGTAACCCAAGGGGTGACGTACTCTCCGAATAGAGTCTTCTCCAAAAAATTGACGCAAATCTGCGCTCCCAAAACCCCCACAAATTCGTACAGCGCCCACAACACCAGCGCCCCTAGAAAGTAACCCGGCCAGGGCCTCAGAGACCACCGCCCCAACGCCTCCAGAAATCGGGACAATCCCGTGGACCGGCCTGGAGAAGGTTTGGATAAAACCTCGGCCACGATGTGTGAGGCCTCCTCCTGACGAGTTTGCATCAAGATCGCAGACACCGGCCGAATAAATTTTTTCTGAGTCCCCTGAATCCGAACTAGAATCTGAGGAGGAATAAACACCCGTGAAATCGCCAACTCTTCCGGGGTGACGTGATTTTGAAGAAGCAAGGGACCCAAGAGTTTCACTTCCTCGGAAGCCTCGTCGGTGATCTCTCGCAGAGCTTTCTGGATTTCCAAAGGATACTGAGCTTTCCAGGAGGGGGGAGAAGCCTTGAGAATAGCCCCTTTGAGCTCTTCCAAGCCTTCCTGCGTGGTGGCCACGGTCTGCGCCACCGGAATTCCCAGAATCTGAGAGAGCCTTTTGGCATCCACCCAATATCCCCGGCTCAAGGCTTCATCCTTCATGTTCAGGCACAACACCATGGGAATTTTGAGCTCCGCCAGCTCCAGGGTCAGGAGAAGCTCTCGGGAAAGATTTTTAGCGTCCGCCACATGAACCAGAACTTCAGGACGACCCAGGAGGAGAGCGCGAGTCACCCTTTCTTCCTCGCTGTAGGCCACCAGGGAATGAATGCCGGGGCTGTCCACGATCTCCAAAACCTCTCCGCCCAAACTTCCCACTCCCCGACTGACATCCACGGTGGTCCCGGGATAATTGGAGACCGTGACATAGCGTCCGGTCAACACATTAAATAGAACGGATTTGCCCACATTGGGGTGTCCGATCAAAACAATCTGTTTGTGGGCAATTTTTTTATGTTCTCTTTCCGATTCTTGAAAGAGGGTGTGGTTATGCATATCGGGTTTGCCAAACCGGGGGTGGGGCCTTTGCTTGTTTGTTCATCATTTCTTCCGCCAACTGCAGCACAAGGTTTTCTGCTTTTTCGGCTTCACTCTTTTTTCGCTCCATTTGTTCCGCCACCACTTCATTTAAATGGTCAATGTCATAGACGTAGACTCCCTCCAGAGACTGGACCGACGGCTCCACATCTCTAGGGACCGCAATATCAATCAAGAAAAGAGGTCGGCCCCGCCGCAAACCCATCAAATCCTGGATCCGATTCCGGGTCAGGACAAAGGTGGGACAGGCCGTGGAGCACAAAACAATGTCGGTCTCTCTCATCCTCTCCATGCCCTCCTCCCAATGAAGAGCCTCCGCTCTGAGCGTCAGGGCCAACTCTCTGGCCCTCGCGTAGGTTCTATTGGAGACAAAAACGGCCTTCACTTTCTTGGAGGACAAATGTTTGGCGGCCGCCTCCGCCATCTTGCCTGCCCCCAGAATCATCACCGAACAATGATTTAAATCCTTAAAGATGCGTTCTGCCAGAACCACCGCGGCGCTGGCCACGGAGGTGATCCCCCCCGCAATCTGAGTCTGGGTGCGAACTAATTTTCCTGCAAAAAGCGCCCTTTGAAAAAGCCGGTTCAGGACCAGGCCCGTAGTTTTATTTTTCAGAGAGTTCTGATAGGCCGTCTTCACCTGTCCCAAAATTTGGGACTCTCCTAAAACCATGGAGTCCAAACCCGAAGCCACCCTAAAAAGATGCAAAACCGCCCAGCCATTGCGATGGAAATAAAGATTTTTCTCCAGAGACCGTCCCGCCTTCAGTTCCCAGGCGTTGCGAATTTTATCCCGGACCTCCTCTCCTCCCGCCCAATAAATTTCCACCCGATTGCAGGTGGACAGAAGCACCGCCTCCCGAGCCCCCCAAGAGAGCGTCTCCCACAAAACTTCTGATAGCTGTGATTCGCGGATGGCTAGTTTTTCCCTTATCTCCACCGGCGAGGTCTTAAAACTCAAACCCAAGAGATGGATCATAGCCAGTTCATTGTTTTTTAAACGACATCAGGCTGGTTTTTTTCCATTGGAATGAGCCAAGACCCGCAGAATATCGAGGGTGCTCACGATGCCTTTGATCTTTTTAGCCTTGGTGATGATAATCCGGTGGATTCTTTTTCTCCACATGATCCCCGCGAGCTTTTGGAGTGAGGTGTTCTCATCCGCCACGATGACCTTGGGAGTCATGATCTCACGCACCCGCTTGATGTCAGGGACTTCGATGTGGAAGCCTCGCGGCAAAGGAACCCCATTTGGATTTCTGTAGAAACTGTAACTCACCGATCGCTCCACAGAATCCTCTCTCTGTGAGCGCACTAAATCTGTTTCCGAAACGATCCCCACCAGGTCCCCTTCCTTGTCCACCACCGGAGCCCCGGAGATATGGTTTTCCATAAATAACTGAGCCACTTCCCTCAGGTACATCCCGTCAAGAATCTTGATCACGTTCCTCTGCATCACGTTCATGGTCTATACGATTCTGCGCGTGGTGCCCGGGGGGCCCGTCGAGCAGGCGAAGAAGCAGGCCCGGGCGCGAGCGATGGCGGGGGAGTCCTCGGG
>JACQJM010000206.1 GCA_016205045.1 Elusimicrobiota bacterium
AATTTAATTAATCGCTTCGTGGCTCCATCCGAATTGGGGATAATGTGGGTCGGGTGGTGGGGGACTCCTGTGATCCTAATAAGTAGCTGATTTGTATTGCGAAGTTTGCATTTTTTTCTATTCTTTATTCATTTTTTCCTAAGAAATTAGAAAACTGTTCGAAAAAATCAAAAGTCATAATTCGCGTTTTTCCGTTGATGCGGCCGAGCAGAACTTGACGAATGCGCTTTCTTGCTTCCTGGTTGGGATTCACGATAACTAAAAGCTCTAAGGGAAATATGCCCTGACTTTTAACAGCGTCTACCATAAGGAGGGACTGCGCGGGCAAATCCGTTTCAGGCAGGGAGTAACCAATAAATATAAGAGCCTTTACTTCAGCAAGCGTTGATCTCGCCTTGCGCCATATGCGCTGGTAAATTCCAGAATGAATAGGCTTGTTCCATTGAGGAGGAACTATTTCAAACTTCAAATTGCCCTTCTGATGCCACCAGCGAATCCGAAGCTGCAATCGCGGGGTAGATTTTCTATCTGTCGGCACGGGAAACCAATTCATAGCGCCGTGCATTTTCAGTAGGGTAATTGATTGATTCGGGTATTCCTTTTGTCCGGAGACTGGATTGACCCAAGCCCAATACTCTGTGCCTTTGGCCTTCTTCTTCTGCACGAAAACATTAACCCCATAACCTTTTCGAGAGTTCCATTTTTGACTGCCATGAATCTTGAGCGCATAGTCAATGAGCCAGTCATAATTGAAACTAATAATCATATCCTGCGATGAAAGCGACTTAACCAAAGCTTCATGAAAAACACATTTAGGCTCCCTGCCAATAGCTTCATCCAGTAGGGCAGCTAACACTTGAAGAAATTGAGCGCGAATTGCAGGATAAGGATTCTCTGCTGGTCGCCCCGTCAACTTATAATCCTCATATACAATTGAAAGATGTTCAATGTGAGTTAAAAAGCCTTCCATCGTAAGCTTAAAATTCTTGCCAAATATATCTACTGTGTTTTCGATGAGACCGCCAAGCAGCTCCTTGGGTTTTGCCTGGCTTAATCTCTGAGTCTGGGTAAAAAAGTCGGTGTCTAAAGGGGGCAAGGCTTTACCCTGTTTTTCTTTAAGGGCCACAAAAGAAGCCCCGCGCGTCGCTCCAGCGCCCAATACAACAACGGCCTGTTGGTTGAATCCTATTCTCTCTATCTTCACGGAGCCAAAACTTTTTCCAAATTTCCCAACTGAACGGAGCCAGAGATAAGCCTTGGTAAAAGTAAGTCGCGTGTTTGGCCAAGATTATCATTCTTTGTGCGTAATACCATGGCGAGATTTAATTTGGGTTCAATGAGCGCAACAAAGCGGTCTTGAAACAATATGGGTGGAATAACGAATTCCAAAGCTGCCAGTTCTCGCCGCGTAATTCTCAGCCGAGTTGTCCCTGAAGCTTGAGCAGCAATTCTCTGGAGGTTGAATAATTCATTCCAAGCTTGTGCCAAGAATATAGGGTTCAAAACATCTGGTTCCATTCGAATAATTGCAACGTCCACAGCAGTAATCATTCGCCACGCCATTGTTGTGGCCAGCCATGCCCTACCTATTGGCGTTGGCATTCGAGCGACCAGAATGTCTCCAGGCGTAATCTCGGTACAGTGGAGGCGGTCGAATGCCTCTTGCGTGATGAACCGATAGTTGCCGGTCTCGATAAACTCTCCTACGCCGATGTTTGAAATTTGTAGAAGGCGATAGTCATTGCCACCTTGATCTTTTGTCTCGATCCAGTCACCGTCTTGAACCGACCTGGATACTTCGTCCAATCGGCTTACTTTCCAGCCTCTAGGGATAGGACCCATCGGCGATTCCAGCATTTGGACCTTTTCATTGCCGGGAAAGTGGAAGTGGACGAACCACTCGCGGTAGAGGGCGTGGGCCATCTCCTCCAGAATCTTGATGCGCCGCAGGTTGTTCTCGATCAGATCGTCGTAGGCGGAGAGAATGGCGACGATGCGCCGCTGCATGGGAAGAGGCGGGACATCAACAGTTACCTGCTTAAGCACGGTTTGAGTGACAAGGGGCTGTGCCGCACCTCCGGCATACCGACTCAGCTTCGCATTGTGAAGAAAATAGTAAAGGAACTTTATGTCGAAGGCGTCACTGATCGGGAATACTACGAGCGTATTATCTGAAGCCCAGAATTTACCTGGACAGTAGACCACTGAGCCGCAGTAAGCCCCTACGCGCCCAATGATGACGCCATTTTCATGACGGAACTCGTCACTTTGTCCGATGATTCCATTCGAACCATAGACTGGATATCGCCCCCCGCCGCCTGGCTTAATGGCCTTGCCGTTTGCGAAGCGGATCACATCGCCGAGGCGCATCTCTTGCAAAGGTGCCGGAATTATCACGATCCCAAAATCTCTGCCACGTTCTTGGCGATTGTCGTTTCGAGATCATGGGCCTGGTTGGTCAATTTCTTCAACTCCTCGTTCAGTGCTTCAAGCTTTTCCTTGAAGTTCTCGTCGCTGACCTCTTCGCCAGGAGCTACGCCGACATAGCGACCGGGGTTGAGCGACCAGCCCTGGGCCTCGACATCCTTGGTCGTCGCGGCCTTGCATAGGCCCGGCACGTCTCGGTAGGCCAGCTTCTTGCCGAAGACCTCCTGGAGCTTGGTCTTCGCAGCATCGCCGCCGAGCGTGAAGTCCGGCTCCTCGCCACGGTAGAAGCGGACGATATTGGCAAGAAACGCAATCTGCTCGGATGTCCAGTCCCGGTGGGCGCGGTCGATCTGGCGATAAATGTGGCGGGCGTCGATAAAGAGAATCTTGTCCGCCCGTGGAGTCTTCTTCTTGTTCCGATCCAGGAACCACAGCGTGCAGGGCAAGGTCACGGTGTAAAACATGTTGGGCCCGACCGCAACCATGGCGTCGACGCCATTCGCCTCGATTAGCTTCTGCCGGATGTCCTGCTCGCTGGCGCGGGCATCGGACGCGGAGTTGGCCATGACAAACCCGGCGCGGCCCTTGGCGCCCAGGGCCGAGTAGAAAAGTGAAATCCACAGATAGTTCGCGTTATCCGCGCGCGGCAGGCCGAAGGGAAATCGGCGGCCGGGTCCGACATCGGCAGCCAGACGCTCCTTGTCCACGGCGTTCACGTTGAACGGCGGGTTGGCGAGGACGAAGTCGAAGCGGCCGGTGCTTTCGTGCAGGTCCTCATAATAGGAGATGGCCTTCTTGATGTCACCTTCCAAGCCGTGGACGGAGAGGTTCATGCAGCAGAGAGCAGTCGTCGCGTCCACCTTCTCCTGGCCGTGGATCGAAAGTTCGGCCGAGGGATTCTTCTTGTGCTCAGCGACAAAGCGGGCGCTCTGCACAAACATGCCGCCCGAACCGCAGGCAGGATCCAGGACCAAGCCGTGGTAAGGTTCCAGAACCTCCACAAGGAAGCGGACAATGCTGCTCGGTGTGAAGAACTCACCGCCCTTTTGGCCCTCGGTCCTAGCGAACTCTCCCAAGAAATACTCGTAAATTCGGCCGAAAGCATCGTAGTCGAGGGTCGCGGGGATTTCCGATACCTTCTTGAGCAGTTCCTTAAGTAGAGTTCCACCAAATATCTCGTAGGTCTTGGGGAGCACGCCCGCGAGTTGTGGATTTTGCTTCTCGATGTCGCGCATGGCCTCGTTTACGGCCTTGCCGATGTTCGCTCCCTCGGGGAGCTTGAGGAGGTGGTCGAAACGGGCGGTAGGCGCAAGGAACAGTACGCTTTCTGCGTGGTATGCTGCGGGATCGTCCAGGCGGGAACCGCGCCGGCTACCAGCGCTCTTCTTTTCTAGGGCGGTCCGGCAGGCGGCGAATCGGACTTCTGCGAAGCGCAGGAAGATCAGACCCAAAACCGGCTGGGAATATTGCTGGGCGGTCAGGCCTGAGTTGGCACGAAGCTGATCGGCCGCGTCCCAGAGCCGCTTCTCCAGAGTGTCGGTGGCAACGTCCTTATCTTGCGGTGCAATCCATTTCATAAGTTCATTTTGAGTCCAGGTTCCTCACTTACTATGGAATTTCTTTAGATTGTACCAACTGCTCAGGTTATTTCCAAGCCGTTTGATTGCTTCCTAAGTCCAATAAGTTCAGAATCTAATCATTTAAAATCCATCAAATAAATACCTACCACCTGCCGCCTCCGCTCCCTCAATTACTATCCATCCAGCCCGCCCGCCGTCCGGCCGACCCCCCTACCCCTATATATGTTCCTTAATAGATGTTGGGGGAGGGGGGTCGGGCGGCAAAGCGAAGCGTTCCTGAGCGCAGCTCAGGATTGAGGCGGGCGGGCTGGATCGTCGAGAGAATGCTCAGGAGCGGAGGCGGCGGGAGTTATTGAGGATGTCGGGACTGTGGTTCCTGGAGGAACCACACTTGGAACCACAGAGGAAGTTCCATTCGGGTCGCGAATTCAGGTTCTTTATGGAAAAAATAACCGGGATTAAGATGAAAAATCTGGGGTTGGATGTGAAAAATAAGGGATCCCTCCTAGGTAAATCCTAGGATTAAAGTTGAAATAAGACCAAGCGAAGCCGGATAAAATAGGGGAATTTATACAGAGGTGCAGATGGGCCTGGGTGCGAGTTTGTTATGCAATTGCTTTCCGGTGGTGCTTTAGGACCCCCTTCCAAAGGGGGTTATCTTCCACCTCCTTATGGACCTTTTTGGCACGCTCTTTGAGTGATAGACCGGAGTATTTTTGGTCCATCACATCCCGAATTTTACGCATGAGTTCGACTGCTTTGATCTTAATCTTTGACATCAAGTACCTCCTTGGGAGATCGAATTTCCAGGGGAGGGTAACCTTCCCGAATGTTTACGCTGTTGTAGGCCCGTATCCGCTGAATGTTGACGATGTGCTTGAAATTCCAACTGACAAGAACGCTAACTCGCTGAGTTGTAGCAATGGCTATATGAATGGCATCTGTAGGAAATTTTCTTGAAATAGCCTCAGCTGCAAGGTAGTGTTCAGCAAGCTCAGATGCCTCTTCAGTTTCAGGAACAATCTCCATGTATTCTTCGGGGATTTGATCGATTTTTTCCCTTACCTCTGCAGGGGCCTCGGCGAGTTCGCGCAATGTGGCCTCTGAAATTACCGCTATCATTTCTCCATTTTTAAATTTTTCGAACAAAGCCTCAGAATCCTTTGAAAACTCTTCGTCAAAACATCCTCCGATGACTGACGTGTCTATGTAAACGCGCTGTTTCACAGGGAAGTTCCTAAGTATAGTCTAACACCGGGGATATAAAAAAGCAAGGTCGCGGGGCAATTTTATCCATTTTGCCACACTCCTAAGAAATCAAGTGTTCAATCTTATTTCAAATTGCATATTGCAATATGTAATAGAACCTGCTATACTACCTACATGAGAGTCCTACAAGGCATCAAACCACAAGATATACTCATCCTCCTAAAGCTGTTTTTATGGAAGGATCGCGAGTGGCGGCATGTTGACCTGGCCGCTGAACTCGGACTTTCCCAAACGGAGATTAGCTTCGGCCTGCAGAGGTGCAGACAGGCGAGACTTCTCGATTTTTCCAAAAAGAAAGTTTGGAACTCGGCCCTGTTGGAATTTTTGCTTCATGGTCTAAAATACGTTTATCCAGCTCAACCTGGACCTGTGTGCCGGGGAATTCCCACCTCCCATTCAGCTCCGCCGCTCTCCAGTCGAATTGTTTCCAACGATAATGACCAATATGTATGGCCTTCAGGAGACGGTACCGTTCGCGGTCAAGCCATTGAACCGCTTTATGAATCAGTGCCTGAAGCCGCTAGCAGAGATCCTGAGCTTCATCAACTATTGGCTCTTATTGACGCTCTGCGGGTAGGCCGTGCGCGGGAACGCAACCTGGCCCGTAAAGAATTGGAAGAAAGATTAGCTTGAAACCCAAGCGGCTTCGATTACCCCTCCAAAAATTGATTAAAACCATTTAGCCTGGTGCCCATATGGTGTCCATCCGGTGTCCAAAATGGGCACTTTCCCCACCACTCCATACAAATTGGTACAACCAGACTATGGGTCCAGTTCTCATCGAGAAAATGGGTTCCCGACGGCAAAAATAAAAAACCGACCGTTTGTTCAGGTCGGCTTCGAAGGCCGACGCTCTATCCATTGAGCTATGGGCGCAAAATGTTGAATTTCACGATGCTTTTTTAGAAAGCTGATTTGGCTCCGATAGGCCTGGTGTCCATAGTGGTGTCCATCGGGCACCCAGGAGCTCCATGGCCGACCTCAAATGCCCGCTGGCCAAATGGGCATACCGCTGGGTCATGGCTGGAGACTGATGTCCCAAAATCTTCTGCAAGGTGGGCAAGTCTCCGGTCTTCATCACAAAATGGGATGCAAATGTGTGCCGCAGATCGTGAAATCTAAAATGGTGAATGTTAGCTTCCTTCAAAGCTCTAGCAAAATATTTTCTCAACGTAATGACCGGAACTTGAAACACTTTTTCTTTGCCCTTTTCCAACGTCGCTAATACATCATACAACTTTTGAATTATAGGAATTTCCCTGGGCCTCCCGGACTTTGATTCTAGGATATAGATCATTTTATTCTCAAGATTCACGTCGTCCCATTTGAGATTTAGAATCTCCCCACGCCTCATTCCCGTACTCAAAGCGCATAGGATGATGGGGTAAATCCTGGGATAACAGACTTTTAGGAGCCTGCCCACCTCCTCCTCACTCAAATAACGGGTCCTTCCAGTAGATTCTTTTTCCAACTTGGTAATGGCGGCCGGATTTTTACCAAAGAATTTACCCCACTCTATGGCTCTATAAATTATGCTTCTTAAAAGACTGTGGTAACGGTTAGCCCGCGCGGCGCTGGCGGTTTCCTTGATCTTATTCCGAATCTCCTGAACCGTCAAAGAAGTTACGCTCTCCAATGGCTTGTCTCCCAATAAACCCAGCAACCGATCTATCATGTGCCTCATGTCCCTATGATTTTTCCTATGCCTACCCTGCTGTTTCCAATAGAGTTCCGCAACCTCTCCAAATGTCGCCTTAGTCCGAAGTCGTTCCGGGAAGAATTTCTTTTCCGCAATCTGAGTTTTGCGTTTGTGTAATACTTCCTGGGCAAGTTTAAAACTGGAGCCGATTTTCTCTCGCCTCCGCCTACCCTCGAAGTAGTAATCTATCCAGTACGCTGCGCGCTTTTTAAAGACACCCATACTATCACCTCCTGTAATCCCCCTAACTCAAAGGACTGACAGTTCTGGAATTGATCCACTCGTTGATTCGAGTCTCTGGAAACCGAGTCAAACGTCCCACCTTGGTGTAAGGAATCTTTTTCTGGCTGACCCATGACCGGATGGTCATGGGCCTCACCCCTCCCAACTTCCGACACACTTCATCCATGGTTAATAAGTTTTCCTGCATGTGTTCACCTCCTTTAATAGTTTTTTCATTACTGTAAAGACGTTCCTCTAAGGTCCAGCCTCGGCTTATGAATTAGAGACGGTTTCTGTGACGTTGATCTTCTTTCAGTGTTGAAGCTCGCCACCAATTCTTGTTGCGAATCACTCCCCGCCAAAAGCTCCTTGACTGAAAGCCGCGGGAACTGAACAGCGGGTTGCTTGCTTGAGGGCGGCATATCCTGGAAGCTCCTGTGTTGGTTTGAATGGTAGCGGTAAAGGGGCCACACGCCGTACTGAATTTTTCTTCCCCTTAGAAGCACCGCCGCTTGTCCGTCCTCCAATTCCTTAATGCTTTGAGGATGTAAAAGGAACTGCTCCACCTCCCTTTCACTTGTGCCTACATGCTCATGCCCAAAGAAAAGACCCGGAGGGCCATAGGCACGGGTCTCCTCGGTCACCTCTTGGGTCCCTATCGTCCGGGCGATCTCGTCTGCGGTGGCGTAGTCGTTGGGCCTAAATGATATAAGCGTGTTGCAGTTTGTAAACACCTGTTTTTTGAATTCAGGAGATATGACTTCCAGGTCGGCCACAGATTGAACGCCCAGGCAAGCCATGAACCCGGCCGATCTGCATTGGTTGAGCCAGAATATGGCATCCTGGGGTAGGATGCTCCCCGCTTCATCAATAAACACAGCAAACGGGGTTTTCCTGTGCTTTTCCCTCTCCACAAGGGATGTGACGGTTCTTAGGTCATTGAACATGAGCCTTCCCAGGCTCTTGGCGGTTTCCTTGTAGGCATTTGCGGACAACCCCACATACACCACCTTCTTGTTTTGGTAGGCATCCAGGAAATCCAGGCTTGGGGCTGTGGTCCTGGTTTGAGGGAAGCTTCTATCCAGATTGAGGAGATAGCTCATGAGCCCGGAAAACTCTTGGGCATCGCATTTGCCTATGGTTATGAGCTCTCTGGCCAAGAGGGGATCTCCCACCCTCTTGGCCAGACCTGCGAGGTACTGCCTTTGGCTAAGAATCTCATATATATCTCCCAACGTAACGGATAGGCCCAGTTTTTGGAAGGCTTCAAATAGAACCAGAAGAGCCAAGAATGCCCTGTCCTTGTAAAATTCATTTGACCAATCCTTAGAAGCCATGATGGCATTGGCTAGTATGGAGTAGTCGCTTCTTAGAAGCGGGTTATAGGTTGCAGATAAACCAGGCTGGGAGAGTTCCAGCCAGGAAAAGTCCTTCTCCCGACCTACACCACGGCAAACCTCTGATAACGCCCCCGCCACGCTGGGGTCCCCTTTGGGGTCTATAAATAGAATCCCATACCCCCGTCTTATGATCTCCTTGGCCAGATACACCATGAAACTTGTTTTGCCTGAGCCGGTTGTTCCAAGGGCCAATGTGTGGCGGTTCATCTGTTCTATCTCTATCCTGGGAGCGCCTGGAGCAATGGGGATGGGTTTCTCTGAGCCTAGGGGCTTCACTTCATAGACCGCTTTTTTCCATGAAGTATTCCCGCCTTTGATTTTAATTAATTCATCTCCTAAGAGGAAGGCCCACAGAAGAAACGATGGGAATATCCACACCGTGCCTGCCAGGACATAGATTTGGAAATAAGGTACACCCTGCTTTTGAGTGCCCCAGATAGATACGGTAGGTAATGGAAATTTGAGGAGTCTCCCTATCCAGATGAGATTCCTCCCTGCAACGTCATAGGTCTTGGTAGGCTTGGAAAAGAATACTGGTATCAGAAAATAGGCCGCGAATATAAGAACGCAAAGAGCCCGTTCAACAGAGAGAGATATTTTAGGGGCTGAGCACCGAGGAAGACCGACCAGAGACCGAATTAGAATGTAGGGAAGGAAAGCCAGAATCAGGTAAGAGGCCCAGAGGTCCCATTGGGCCTCGGTAATGTTGAGAGGTACTTTGTTTCCGTATGCGTTTAGGTTTATAAAGAGCTTGAGGGCCACAACTGCCAGAAAAACTACTGAGACACCAATAAATAACCCCTTCCTCTGAACCGTTTTCAGAGTTGATTTCCAGCCCATGTAGAGGACCATCCCTAGAGTGGTTACGATACCGATCGCTAAATCCACAACCGTATTTAAAAGCCAAGCTTCCGGCGATTCTTTGCCTGAATTTTTTTCTTTAGTTTTGCTCATGATAAAACTACCTCCTTTCCCATCATGTTTTTTAATTTAATTTCTCTGTCCTCCTTTGGAGAACAGATCGCTCCGCAGTAGATTTGATCCATCCTTAGTTCCTCGGCGACCCCCAAAAGGTAATCAGGCATTGAGGGAAGGGTCACAAGGTAGGCTACACACTGGAACGGGCTCAGGGCGTACTCTTTGAATATTTCTATGTAACGCTCTCTTCTTTTCTGGGATATCTCAAGCTCCAAAGCGATTTTCTTGCCCGACCTTTCAATGGTCCCATCAGGGATTCTTCCTGTCCTAAGGACCATCCTCAGTTCACGCTCCGAGTAGTATGTGTATCCCAAATTCTCCAAGGAAATTCTTATGTCCACCAAAGTCAGATCGTGCTCAAAAGTTTTAAAGTCTATTCCGTAGAGAGGAGGCAGTCCCTCGCAAGTAATCCCGTACCTCTCAAGCTCCGACCTAGCCTTTCCCGTGGCTAGATAAAGCTGGTGTGGGTAGCTGTGGCTCCTCGCGGTTCGGATATATCCAGCCCATTTGAGCTTCCTCAGTCTTTTCTCTACCCATTTCCAGGGATAAGCAGATGTGGGATGGTGATCCTTTTTGTAGAAGCGTAGCCATATCTGCTTTGCGGTGGAGAAGCGCATCTCCAAGAGAAACTTAAAAATCTCGATTTCTCTTTGCTTGATCTCAACTCCCCTCCATCCGGAGCCTTTACCACCTAAGTTTTTATATATGTGCATATATACTGTATGTTTATAGTCAAAAAATATATTTACCCACGCCTCCTCATGAGCTTCTTTTTGTATTCTTGTATCTTTCTCACTAGCTTTTCCACTTCAGGGTTGTGGTTTTGCTTCCAAATCTGCTTGTGGGTCTCTAGAGCATCGTAAGATAGGAGCCATTGCTCAAGCCCCTCCAAGTGGAATAGCGTTTCTTGTCTGAATTTTTCAGCTGGATCCTTAATGTTCTGGATAGATTCCTGTGGCATGGAGGTTGTAAAATTACCGTATCGGACTAAAGCCTGGCAGGCCTCGTATCTCAAAAGGCGTGCCAGGGCTATTTTTTTGACCAGGGGGAGCATGTCTAGAAGTTCATTGGGAGGAATATCTATGTGTTCCAGTGCAATCAAGAATTCACCTGGCGTCTGGCCTATAATCTCCCGGATAAGCCAAAGAGGGAAGAAGAATTTTTCCTTAAGTTTTTGGATGGCAAATAATCTGTTGATGTGATCCGGGTATAGATAGTGGGATTTGTGACCGTTCCGATATGCTGGCAGGGGCATGAGTCTTATCTGAGGGGAGCTATAAAACTGGAGGGTGCGCCGGCTGATTCTCCAAGAGGAAGGAATCTTCTTGGTTTCAGCAAAATGGTTGAAGTATTTTATGAACTCCTTTGCCTCTAGAAGATGAAAACCTTGTGAGAACTCCCCCATTAGATCAACCGCTTTGGCTACCGGAATCTCGTCTATATCGGGAAGTATGGGAAAACTCAGAATGCGGATTCGCCGCGGAGGAATGGATGCGCCTCTAAAGGCTTTGGGGTGTTCCTGGTCCACATAAGAATAGTACATATATACTGCATAAATGTCAAGGGGAAGATTGGGAAGATATTAGACTTAATATGTCAGGCGAGAGGGTATAGCTCAGAAATTGTCTTGTTCTTGAAATCGAAGTGATGCCCAAAGCTCCGATATATGATCTTCCCAGAGTACGAAGAGCAAAGCACGATCCGATAGGGAAGTTGATTGAACAGCGATACGTGCGCAACCAGTTCCCTCCCCGGATGGACCGCATCGCTCACGACCAAGTGGCCATCAGTAATTCGCCATCCTCGTAACTCATTTCGTAATAACTGCTTGGTCGTTGGCTTTACAGGGCGAGGTATTGGGCGTTCATCATAGCGGATGAACCGACGAATTTCATCAAAATCCTTTTTGAGTAAGTAGGCGCCCCCTCTCATCTTGGCGGAATAACTGAAAGCAATCTTCGCCATCATCCGCATCGTTAGCGAGTCAATCACGAAGCTATAATCAACCGGTAGTCTGCCATTTGCACCTGGCGCTCTCCCCGTTTCTCGAAACCGAATCCCCAATCGGCCTAATTCTGAGATCAGGTGATTCTGAGTTTCTCTTGTGTCAGCGCCCAAAAGAATACCGTTAGTAGCTTTCGTATCATACCGCTCAAGGTCAAGCCTCTCCATTCCTTCTAGCTGGTTG
This sequence comes from Elusimicrobiota bacterium, assembly GCA_016205045.1. GTDB lineage: Bacteria > Elusimicrobiota > Elusimicrobia > JACQJN01 > JACQJN01 > JACQJM01. The sequence continues at coordinate 11,764 of JACQJM010000206.1, forward strand.
AGAGTGAAATGATCCCGCTTCTCTTTATTCTTGAGCTTGAGTCCGACCTGGGGAATGTTACCATGGGTGACTGGCTCAATCTTAGTTCCAACCATTGGGCCGTCACCTAGCTCTGCTGAAATTCGGTCTCGATTAATTTGGTTGAGCTCCGACATTGGTTTGAGACCATGATGGATTCTCTCGATGGCTTCCAGACCGCCTCGGGCAACAACCAGTTCAATATTGTCCCCGAAGTATGCATTACAATCCCAGCACACCTCGCGGGTGAGGGTCATGGTTTGGGAGCCGTAGGTCCCAAATGCTTCCGGAATTACGTGATCTTTATTGAATTTCACCCCCTGCCGTAAACAATAGATGCAAGTAGCCAACTGAATTTTCTCCATCAATTAGGATTAACTAAAAATCTCCATATTGGGCAGATGCGTAGTTCCCCACGATGAG
>JACQJM010000191.1 GCA_016205045.1 Elusimicrobiota bacterium
CACCGTTCTTTTGAGCGGACTTGGTTTAGGTGCTTTGGCGGTCTTGGGATTTGTAGGTCTGGGAGCGGTGTCCTTGGCAACTGTGCCTTTAGCCGTAGCAAGCGTTGGACTATTATCCTTAACAGGGTATCAGGTGGCTCGGGCGTTTGGGCTGAATCCCAAGAATAACAAAGCCGGGGCGATGGTGGCGGCAGCCGTGGGTGGGCTGTTGGGTCTAATACTAGGATCCGCCGCGGGAGCGGGGATGTTTACCGCAGTGGGTATAATCTTAGGAGGTGCCTACGGAATCAGGTTGGGCTGGGCTCTCACTCGGAGTCAGAGAGAGCAGGAATCAATTCCCAGTGGAGCTAGTATCGCACTTTCTGTGATTGTGGCGGCGGTTACAGCAGTCGTTTTGGCAGGGGTGGTGGCCTTCCTGGGAGGACTGGCAACCGCTGCCTTATCAGCCCCAGCCGCAGTATCTCTTTGGGGAGTAGGAGCGGCTGTCCCTCTCTTGGGCATGGCGCTTCCTTGGGGCTCCATGTCGAGTTTCCCCGCAGGTGCCTCTTATAGAGATCCCACATATGAGGAGATAGCTAGACTCAAAGAATCCAAGAGACTGGCTTGGGATAAGAGCCCCTTGGTCAGGGAGCTTGTGACGGAGTTCGGACAGGCGGGCGGAGATATTAAGGTAGATCCTGATGAAAGTGCTCGCTATCACGGAAGGTCCATAGGCGCGGCGGGTCGGAATCCGTTGATTGTTTTGGCCTTGTGCGTGTTTTCTCGGTGGGCGTTCCTGCGCGCGATCATCTCCAGGGAGCAGACTTATTTTACAAAGTGGTACAGCGATGTGCCGGCTTCTGCGGAGCTATTGGTAGCGGCCTATGCCAACATGGTGGTTTCTTTCGTGGAGATGACAGGCAGCACGCAAAATCGCTGGGCCGATGATCTTGACCATGTTCATGTGGGAACGAGAGTATTGTTTGTGGGTTCGTATTACTCTCAACTGAGGGAGGCGTTGAAGGCTATCCGCAGGGAGAATGCAGGATTTATCTTTAGCGGTTTTTACACGAGGTTGAGAGACCTCACCGCCAGAGAATTAAATCGCGATCCTAACTTCCAGTTCTCACTTTATGAGAGATTGGCCGGCGTGTACTACCGTCCTAATACTCCCCAACACAATCAGCCCATAAACGTTCCTGGATTCACACGCATTGACCAGGCGACCCACGATGCGGCAAGCAAGAAGATATACGGGGCTAGTGAAGGCGACGATCAGGGAGATATTAAAAAGGGAAGGGAAGCGGCTAAACAAAACACACTGGGATGGCTATATTACTTGTTTCTGGATCGAGGGGAGATTTAGAATAAATTGAATGAGGGAGGGTCCTATGAAAAGATTGGATAAGGTGTTGGTTCTTTGGGCGGCGGTATGCCTGTCCAGCTCAGGGTTTCTTTGGGCTGAGAAGACCGGTTCCACCGACGCTCAAAAGGTCTGCAGTCAGTTCGTGGGTCAGGCCCAGGGGATTTTGAAGTCCCAGAGTTTGCCTGGGTCCATCTCATGCGTCTATTCTGACTCGCAAGGGGCCTTGGTGGTAAGTGCGCCCTCAGGTTCTGCGCTTGAGAGCATCCGCCTGCTGTTTCCCCAGGGAAAGTATGAGGGATATGTTGTGCAGATTGCGCAGCCATCCGGGGAATCAAGATTTAAAAAATCAAATTTTGAAAGGATTATCTCTCTTCAAGATCAAACGGTGAAGGGGGTCAATTTTGATGGGACGGGTCTTTATGCCGCCGCAGATCTGAATCCTGTTGGGGGCTTGTTGGCTGGTCCTCCAGGAAGTGGTAGTGGACCTCCGGGTTCTGGTTCTGGTAGTGGATCTAAACCTGATAAAGGCCCTCCGGGGAGCGGCGGCGGACCTCCAGGCAGTGGGAGCGGATCAGGAAACGATCGTCCGCCTGAGGATGCTCCTCCTGTCAAACCTCGCCCTAAGCCTGTCATTAGAGATTATTTTCCTCCCCCTGAGGCTAACTGGTGGAATACAGTAGAAGTGCCTCTATGGAGCCAGCCTTTGTATGATTATGGTCGAGTCGTGCGGAGGGGAGATTGGGATGAAGATGATAGCGTATACATCACTTCCCCCTGGTATCCGTGGCCAAGGGATTTTGTGTATAGAGAGGCGAGGGGAGATTCCACCACGTTTACCCGAAACCGTGCGCAGAATCAAGACTCTGCGATGGTTACGTTAAATGCTAAGGAACTCACCACCGTAAAGCGGTGTTTTTATAAGGCTGTTTACCGCTATACCTATGTAGAGAACTTCTATGGCGGCAAATGGTATGAGAGGTTCGATCATTATGACGCGGGATGTTATATCGCGGATCGAGAGGAACGCGTGACTGCTTCGAGGACTGTTCGCATTGAGTTTGACATGGGAAGCGGTCAGGATAAAAAACAGATCCTTCCTTGGGAAAGTGAGGTGTTTCGGGTGACGCTTGACGGTAATAACGGCAACATCAAGGCATTCCCCCTGGATACGGAGTATGGACCCTCCTACGAGTATGGTACATCTTATGAGGGAGGGGCGATCGTGTTCCGTCCGGGCAGAAAGATTCTAAATCCTCCCGATCCCAACGGAGTGGGATTGCAGTTGGTGAAACACCAAGAGAAAGATGGCAGTTTCACCATGCGTTTCCAAATCTCGGATCGCTGGGCGAAATATTATGAGGGAGAGGTCTTGGAGGTTTATGCCGAGATCAAGTGGGATGATGGTCGCTGGACCAGCGACCCTACTATTTGGCGAGGTAAAGATCAATTTCCATCTGATCAAGGATTAGAACTGCCCAATGGAGCGGGAAGACAGTATTTGACGGGTCCTATCACCCCCAGTAAGGGGGGAGGACGGTACTACGTTAAGAATTGGAATTTCCGCAGAGTAGGCCAGGGGGGTCTTCCCAGCAATGTCAGCGGAAACAATCCGGTCCAGAAGGGAGATGGCAACGAGCTTAGGTACTAAATTCCAGTAGTTTAGATTCTTAATAAGCGCTCCGACGATAAATCGGGGCGCTTTATTTTTGAAGTCTTTTTCGGATCAGGGTCGCTCGAAACTCGTCTCTTTCCAGAGGTTCCAGCTCTTTCTGGGCCTGCATTTGGATGTGGGCAGGCTGGGACAGGACTTGAAGCTCATTGAGATCCTCTAAGCTGGCGGGGATGTCCCATTTCAGAGAGAGGCCCATGCGCACATAGGAAAGGTGTTGCATGGCTTCCTCAAAGGAAATGGACCGGGCGTGGGTAAGGATACCTAAAGATCGGTACACTAAATTTTCTGTTTTAAGTTTCTGAGTACCTTCCGCTAGATTTTTTTGGTTTTCCTTTTCTCTCTGAATCAACGTCCGAACGACCTGCTCTAAGTTGTCCGTAAAATCCTGCTCGGCGTGCCCCAAGGATGTGGCATTGGAAATCTGAAAGAAATCTCCCATGACTTGGGTCCCCTCTCCATAAAAACCTCTGGCTACCAAGGAAAGACGGCTTAGACCTTCTAAAACCCGATTGATTTGGCCCGTGAGGGTTAAGGCGGGAAGATGAACCAAGCAAGAAGCTCTTAGGCCTGTCCCGACGTTGGTGGGACAGGCAGTGAGAAATCCCAGTTTAGTTTCAAAAGCATAGGGTAGTTTTTTCCCCAATTCTTCATCCAGGGCCTTTACTTGAGCACCCACCTCTTTCAGGGAGAGTCCTGAATTGATGCCTTGAATTCTCAAGTGATCCTCCTCGTTTATCATCACGCTCAAGATTTCTTCCTCTCCTACGCTGACACCTCGGAATTTGCTTTCCTTCATGAGGTGGTGGGAAATGAGGTGTCTTTCCATCAAAAATCTTCTATCAGTAGAATCAAGTTCTTCCAAATTCAAGAAGGCTCCTCTTAAAAACGGTTTGCTTTTTCGAAGCGCTTCAAAACTTTGGTCCAGAACTTCTTTAAGCTCCTTGGGGGTAGAGTGGTGGGGAAAGCGGGCATGGGAAAAATTCCGCGCGAGGCGGATGCGAGAAGAAAGAACAATCTCTGGATCCGGCCCCGTGGCGGAAGCCCAGCCCATTTTGAACTTGAGCATGTTGTGTAACTGCATGTTAAGGGGTGAGGGGTGAGGGG
>JACQJM010000194.1 GCA_016205045.1 Elusimicrobiota bacterium
GGACAGGGACCGGTCTTGGAACGCGCGCTGATCTTGAGGCTGGAAAGAAGGTCCGTCATATTTAAAATTGTACAGCCCGAACAAGGAGTGATCCTGCCTTACATTCCACAAAAGTCCCAGATGGGCGTTCAACTGTCCTCCGGTGAATATATCTCCCCTAGTAGGAATAAAGGTTGCTTCTGAAAGAGCCATGTTGAAGTAAGGGGTCACCGTTCTCTTGCTCTCGGACTCCACGGTAGGAGCGGAAGGGCCCAGCTCAGACTTCACTTCCAATTCTTTTTTAGGAGACACGGGCTCGGAAACAGAGGCAGAAGGAGCAGAAACGGGCGCAGGGACAGGAGCAGGTGTTGGCTGTGGGGCGATTGCCGGGGCCACAGAAGCATTGCTGGGAGCGGCGGGCGCAGGGATAGAAGTGGGCGCAGGTGCCGGTGCGGCCGCAGGGGCAGGGGTGGGCGCAGAGGATACGGGTTTAACCCTTTTCTTTTTTAGGGTTTTAGTCTGGGTTTTGTCCTGGCTCTTGACCTCGGAAGGAGTCGGCTGCTGGCCGTAAGCCCTTTGCAGAGGAACCCACACGAGCAGGGACAGGAAAAGAAAACAGAGGATTCGCTTTAACATTCGCATGCGTTAAAAATTCAAATGATAATTAACCACAGGATGCAGCACCAGAGGGCTCTCGGGATAAATATTGAGACCGAACTCCCAGTGCTTGCTCATCCAGCTCACCTTAGAAGAGATGATCTGGTTTTGGAGACCATAGCCCAGCTGAAGGATCCACGTCTTATCGATTCCCGTAGGGTGCTCTATCCCCGCAAAGAAAAAATGATCTCTTAAACCAGACTTGAACGAACTGACCGGCGTGCTGACGATGTCCACCGCTTCATTCAGTTCCAAGTCTGCCCGAAGTTGGGCAAATTTATATCCCCAGAAAAGTCTCACCCGAGGCTCCAGAGACGAGGTGGCCACCAACCCCCCATAGTACCCCTGAAAATTAGCCTCTTTGACATCATCGGAAGAGTCGGCCGCCACCTTGGCGATGACCATGTTCCAGTACCCGCCGATCAAATCGAACTGGGGCAGACCCGGGGTCCAACGCCCTTCCGGGTGAAGGCGGATCTTGGTGGAGAGATTCCCATACGTAAAAGGAATAAACGAAGGAAATGCGTTGATCTGAAATCCCAGGCTTTTGCCTGGAGGAAGGGGATGGGTGGCTTCTAAATCCTGCTGAAAATCATAAAAGAATGCCGCGGGATTGGCCAGAATCTCACCCACCATCTGGATGAGTTTGCCCTTAAGACTGAATGTGGCCTGGGTGGGGGAGGGAATAAAAAACAAAAACCCTAGGAGGAGGAAAAAATATCTATGAAGTCTCACTCGTTGTTAGTTATGATCGAAGTTGATATCTTGAGCCGTGGAGAGTAATCTCTGAACTATCGCCACTCCCAAATCTGGAATCAATACCAGGTCAATATTTCTGCCGCCCGTGAAGGTATCCGTTGCGGATACATCCGAAAACACACAACGAATGGCTCCACTCGCACAGCCGAGGCTCGCATCTCTTTTGACAAACATATTGACCTCTCCTGCTGTGTCTGCCAATAAATCAAATGGATTTTCTCCCGTGTTGGTAAAATCTGAAATATTTCGGATCTGCCCGTCATTGTTGATAAGAAAATTCTCTTGCGCAAACCAGTGCTTGCCATTTAAAGTAGCATCGGTAAGGTTAGCGGCTTGACCATTCAGGGCGGTTAATAAGTATGGTTCTGCATGATAGGAAAAAAGCTGTCCGGAGTCTTTCCCACTCTCTTCTAAAGAGTTCCGCAGATCAGTGGGAACTTTGGTAAACTCCGCCAGTTTGGTTTTGTCCCGCATGTCCGCGAAACTGACCACGCCTGCATACAGCTTATCATCATCCACCAAACGATCTGAAGTGGCATCATACCTGGAAAAATAGGCCACCTCAAAAATCCCGCTGGCGCCGCTGGTATGGTTGGCCATGATGAGTTCAGCGCTTTTAGGTTTTACCGATTCGCCCTCAAAGAATCCGGGCCAATCCGCAATATCCTCGGGCAGAGCCCGATTGAAATCCACTCGGGCCTGGAGGGAGTCGAGCCGAGAGCCTCCCTGGGCTCCTGAGTAAGCAAACTTGTGCGCCGTATAGTCGTAAACAGGGCGCTTGACCAGATTCACAAATTGAAGGGAGGAAGAATCCGGCCGCAAAAGCCTCTGATCCACACGGACTAAATTCCCATGAATATCTTTTAAGGTTCGTCCCGCCGCAAAGTCTTCTTCCTTAACCCGGTTTAGAACATCTTTAACAGCCTCTTCCGCGTCATCCACTCTATCCGCAAACTGCCGAACCTCCTGGCGTGCCACTTCCTTATCCTTTAAATCCTCAAAACGCTGACCTGCGGTCAGGCCCGGATCCCAGTTAGACAACGCTTCAATTTCCTGGGTCTTGTCCAGAAGTCCCAACTGGCCATTATGGGCATCCCCTTGAAAACCCATTCCCTGGGGAATAACCACTGTTTCCGAACCCGTCCCCTTGTCGGATGGAAAAGTAAAATCAAAATTCACTTTTCCGAACAAACAATGGATTTTGAAATCCCCGCCCTTTTCACTGCTGGTGATGGTAAACTCGGTCCCCCGAACAGCCGCCACCCCGATGGGAGTCCCTACTTGAAACTGCTCACGGCGTCTGAGGTGAGGGACTTTAGCCTTCAGTGACCCCCACAGAAGGGATAATTTGTTCATCAGAGGATTTTGTTCCTGCACCTCGAGACCAGAAGATTCCTTGAGCCAAATGCGGGAACGGTTGGGAAAAAGCAATGTGACTCGCCCATCGGAATTGGTGCGCACGGCACCCCCCGAAGGGATATTGGTTCCCCGAGAGGCGGACTGCCAAGCCCCATCTTTTTGAGCGCGAAACTCCACCGTGCCCGCCATCTGCTGGATTTGGAGATCGGCGTAAGCCCAAGAACCAAGCAAGAAAAAAACACAAGAAAGGAATGGGGTCAAATATTTCGCTTTCATAAAAGGCCCTCCATTAAATTAAGTTGTCAGAAAAAAGTCAACAGGATAGATTTAGTTTAATCAGATTTGTGGTTTTTATCAATAGGACTTTGATCACATCCCTATTCAGAAC
>JACQJM010000195.1 GCA_016205045.1 Elusimicrobiota bacterium
CCCCTCACCCCTCACCCCTCACCCCTTTTGTGCCAAACCAGTGGCACAATAAGCTCAAGCAGGCTTTCGATCCGGATAATTTATTTTTATCTCCATGACAGAACATATCGATCTATTTAAAACAGATCTGGGGGAGCGCGGCGGTTATGACGCGGTCAGCCAGTGCAGCCGTTGCGGCTACTGCCTGCAGGCTTGTCCCACCTATGTCCTCACGGGGAAGGAAGCCTTTTCAGCTCGCGGAAGAAATCAGGTGGTGCGGATGATGATGGAGGGGAAAATCAAGGACATTGCTTCCGCGGAAGAGTCGCTCTCCACCTGTCTTTTATGTGGGGCCTGCAGCTCGGCCTGCTACGCCCATATTCCCACCTTGGAATTTGTTCTGGAGGGACGGCGGACTATCCAAAAAGGGAAAGCGCACTGGTTGGTGCGCTGGGCTGTGTGGCTTTTGAGGGACCATCCTCATTCCTGGTCGGGCATGTTAAAGTTGGCGCACTTCGCCAAATGTTTGGGGATCTCGCACTTTTTGGCGTCGTGCGGGGTGTTCCGACTTTTAGGTCTCCAGGAGTTGGCGGCTGCGGACAGCCATATCGAACAAGCGCCCCTGCGATTTGCTCAAGATCATCTCCGGAAAAAGGACAAAGCTGAGGGACAGGAAGTTAAGCCACGATGGCTGTATTTTGCCTCCTGCGGGACCAACTTCTTGTTTCCCAAAGTGGCCCTAGCCAGCTTTCGGGTTTTAAGTCAGTGCCAAGGCAAGGGGCGGTTCATGCGAAATGGTTGTTGCGGATTGCTGGCTTATAATTATGAGAATGTGGAATCGGCTAAGACCTCGGCCCAAAAAAATATAGAGCAGTTTGAAAGGGAGAAGAACAGTCTTCCTGACAGAGCTTCTATGGTGGCAGACTGTTCTTCTTGCGTGGCGTTTCTAAAAAATTACGACCAGTTGTTTTTAAACGATCTAGACTGGAAGCCACGCGCCCAAGCTTTTTCCCAGCGAGTGAGAGATGTTATTGAAGTTGCAAGCCCCCAAACCCTAACCCCTAGACCCAGTTTCATTGTCACCTACCACGACTCCTGCCGAGCCCGCAACGGCCAAGGTATTGTTTTGCCTCCCCGGGATCTGCTGAAAAATCTGCTGGGGGATCGCTACGTGGAACTGTCCGAGGCGGAGTGGTGTTGTGGGGGTGCCGGGGCCTACAGTTTTGTGCAGCCGGAACTTTCCGCAGAAATTTTGCGGCGCAAAATTTCCAACATCGCCAGCACGCGGGCAGAGCTGGTGCTGACCAGTTCCACGTCGTGTCTGCTGCAGCTTGCCTACGGATTGAAGAAATACTATCCTGACTGCCGCGTGATGCATTTGTCGGAATTTCTCAAGGAACATGGCCAATAAGGGGGATTTGCAGAGGAGACAGCTTCTTCTGGTGCAGTTCGGCCGCAAGGTGTCCTCTGAGCCGCGCCTGGGGCCTCTTTTAGAGATCTTGGCGGAAGAGGTCCGCCAAATTTTGAGTGCGGATCGCTGCAGTGTGTTCTTGGTGGATAAGGATAAGAACGAGTTATGGTCCAAGGTGGCCCATGGGCTCGAAAAAAGGGAGTTGAGATTTCCTATCAGTATGGGCGTCGCTGGATTTGCGGTCCAGAGTGGAGAGGTCATCAACATTAAGGATGCCTACAATGATACGCGGTTCAGCGGAGAGCATGATAAGGTTACAGGCTACAAAACCCAGAGTATTCTGGCGGTTCCTCTCAAGAATCGGGAAGGTCGTCCCCTGGGAGTTTTCCAGGTGCTCAACAAGAAGAGGGGATTCTTTGATGAACAGGATGAAGGCTTTCTCCAGCTTTTGTCGGTGATCGCTTCTGCCGCTATCGAAAATGCTCAGCTCTATGAAGATTTAAAGAAGTCCCACCTCGAGACGATCTACCGCTTGGCCATGGTGGCGGAATATCGGGATCAAGAGGACACCGCCAAGCACCTGCGCCACATCAGTAAGTACTCGGCTTTGATAGCGGACCGCTACGGCCTTCCCTATGATCAGGTGGAGGACATCCGTTACGCCAGCCCACTGCATGACATCGGCAAGGTAGCGATCCCAGATTCTATATTAAGGAAACCCGGAAAATTGACCCCCGAGGAATATAAAGAGATGCAGAAGCATCCTGAATACGGGGCCAAAATGCTGGAGGGAGCGGAATCGAAGCTGTTGAAACTGGCCTCGCGAATTTCTATTGCCCACCATGAAAAATTTGATGGAACGGGATACCCCAACGGTCTCAAAGGGGAAATCATTCCCCTGGAGGCTCGGATTATCTCGGTGGTGGATGTGTTCGATGCTCTCACCACGAAGCGGGTCTACAAAAAAGCCTGGAGTCCTGAGGAGGCGGCGGCGTATATTCGCGAACGTGCCGGGAAGGATTTTGATCCGGCCATAGTGGATGTTTTTACCAAAGCCTTTCCCGATATTTGTGAGATGATCCTCCTAGAGATCATCCCTTAGACTTCCCCGCACACGAGATATCACATCCGTCAGAAGCTTTCCTAAAATATTGTAAAATGAGCTGTTGGTGTAGCAGAGGTAAATGCGGGCGTAGTACAATGGTAGTATGCAACCTTGCCAAGGTTGAGACGTGGGTTCGATTCCCATCGCCCGCTCAAATCTAACCTTGTTACCAATGCACCTCTTCAATCGTTTTAATACTAAGAAGAACTTTGATGCAGAAACCCTCATAAATGAGGCAAAATCAGGGGATTCTGATGCTTTTGGGGCACTTTACGAGC
>JACQJM010000201.1 GCA_016205045.1 Elusimicrobiota bacterium
ACCTTGGCCTCAACGGCAGGGGTGAGGGGTGAGGGGTAAGGGGTGAGTAGAAACAATAGTGCCATCACAAAGCCAAGAGTCCCCGCTCCCAATTTCTTACTTCTGAACCCTGTCCCCTGACCCCTAGCCCCTGCTTTATTTAAACTGTTCATCAAGAATTTGTACACGGTATTTCTCCTGGAATGTCGTCAGATACTGATCCAGCTTCTTCTTCTCCAAGAGTCTCTGGATTCTTTCCCGCACCTTGGAAAGCGGGGGCTGCGTTTCCGATTCCTTCTTTAAGACATGATACCCAAATTTGGTGCCCACTACTCCTGTAATTTCACCCACCCTCATCCGAAAAGCCACATCTTCCAATTCCGGCAACACCTCCCCGTACATGAAAGAAGGCAACAAGCCTCCGTTGGAAGCCGTATCTGCGTCCAGAGAGTTCGTTTTGGCTAAGGCGGCAAAAGAATCCCCTCGTCTGACTTTCTTTAAAAGAACTTCCGCCTCCTCGGGGGCGGCCAGAAGAATATGGCGCAGTTTCACCTCTTTAGGGTGTTTGCGGTAATAATCATCCACTTCTGCGTCGGAAACCTGCAGGATCCCCTTGGCCTTGAGATCGTCCATCCACATCTTGCGCATTAAAAAATCTTTAAACTCACTCAGCTGCACTTCCTGTTCTTCCTTCAGTTTTTGAATTTCCGCCAGGAATTCGGAGGAGTTGGCAATCTTACTTTCCTCTGCCGCAGCCAGAATCAGCTTCTCTCGAATCAAAATTTCCAGGAATTGTCTTCTTCCATTTGGGGTAAGCAAATAATTGCGGTACTCAGATCCTACCTCCGCCAACTTCTTGTGAAATTCAGCTTCTGTAATAGGCAGCCGCCCCACCCGCGCCACCAAAGGATCGGAGGGCCTACACCCCGCTAAAAGCGGGGGCCCCAAAACTAATCCTACGCGAATAATGCCACGAATAAACGCGAATAGCTTTCGGACGAGACTTCCAGCCGATTCGCATATCATTCGCATAGGGATCCCCTTCGGGAAAATTCGCATTCCATTTGCGTTGGCTTTACGCCAGTTTAGCATTTCGCTTTCAAAGTTGACAAGAAATTAGTCAACCAATCCACGGAGACTTCTTCTTGGGTTTGAATGCGCACCCCGTCCCCCTGGGAAGAGGTCAGAAAATTTAATTCTTTCCCATATTTTTTCGACCACAGGGATAAGGTTTCAGGTCCAAATGACACCGCCGGCCTAAAGAAGATCTCTACCGAACTCTCTTTTTGTACCACGGATCGGACCTGAAACTTCTCCGCCTGGCTTCTCAACGCCACCAAAGAAAAGAGATTCTCCACCGGCCTGGGGACTTCCCCGGAAATATCCAAAAACTCCTCTCTCAAGGAGAGGCACTGTTCGGGAGTGGCATCCAAAAGACGTTTATAAAAATTGAGCCTCTCCATTTCATCCGGAAGGGATTCTTCCGGAATGTAAGCCGGAATTCCCAGATCCAACCGGACAGGAGTCTTTTCTGAGGATACAAACCCACCCTTGAGCCGCGCCACCGCTTGATTTAAAAGATCACAGTACATTTCCAACCCCACCGCATTCAAGAAGCCGTGTTGTCTAGCTCCCAAAAGGTCTCCCGCCCCGCGAATCTCCAAATCGCGCATGGCCAACCGAAAACCGGACCCCAACTCCGAAAACTCCTTCAAGGAAGACAAACGTTTCCCCGCATCTTCAGAGAGAGGGGGCCCCGGCTCGGAGGAGGCCAACTCGCGTGGATAAAACAGGTAACAATAGGCACGCGTCTTTTCTCTCCCCACCCGCCCGCGCAATTGGTACAACTGGGCCAATCCGAACTCGTGCGCATTCTCCACGATCAGCGTGTTCACCGAAGGGATGTCCAGGCCAGACTCGATGATGGTGGAGGCTACCAACACATCAAACTTGCGGTTGGCGAAATCCCACATGGCTTTTTCTAGCTCTAGAGAAGAGAGTTGTCCATGAGCTAAACAAAACCTTACCCCAGGCAATATTTTTTCCAGATGTTTCAAGCGAGAAGGCAGTGCTGCCACCCGATTGTGAACGTAGTACACCTGACCACCTCGATCCAGCTCTTCACGAATGGCCTGGACCAGTTTTTTCTCATCCCAAGGAACCACCTCCGTATGAATGGGCAGTCGTCCTGCGGGAGGACTCTGAATCAAAGAGATATTTCTCAGTCCCGAAAGAGTCTGATACAACGTGCGCGGAATGGGGGTGGCAGATAAAAGGAGCGTGTGAACATTTTTTTTAAGGGCCTTCAGCTTCTCTTTGTCCTTAACACCAAACCGGTGTTCTTCATCGATGATCAGCAGTCCCAAATCTTTAAACTGAATATCGGACTGGAGGAGGCGATGCGTCCCGATGACAATGTCGCAACTTCCCTCTTGAAGATTAGAAAGAATGACTTTTTGTTCTTTGGGACCGGCGAATCGAGAGAGCATTCCTAGTTTTATGGGATAATCCGCCAAGCGGCTTTGAAAGGTTCGGTAATGTTGGTCCGCCAAAATAGTGGTGGGGACCAAGAAAGCTGTCTGCTTATATCCCAAGGCGCACTTGAGCGCCGCTCGAATGGCCACCTCCGTCTTCCCAAACCCGACATCTCCCACCACCACACGATTCATGGGGCGGTTACTCTGCATGTCCCTTTTAACCTCTTCAATGGTGCGTTGTTGATCGGGGGTTTCTTCATAAGGAAAAGAATCCTCAAACTCTTTTTCCAAATGGGTATCCACAGAAAAGGCATGGGCCGGAATCGCGGCTCGGGCCGCCTCTAACTTCAGGATCTCTTCGGCCAGCTCCTGAACACTCTCGCGCACTTTTTGCTTTACCGCTTCCCAAGACCTGCGATCTAAAGAAGAAAGCCTGGGAGCTTTTCCCTCGGCCCCGACATACCGCTGAATTTTCTTGAACTCATGCAAGGGAACATAGAGCTTATCCCCGCCGCGATAAGACAAAAGCAGGCAGTCCTGAAGAGATAAGTTTTGAAGGCCTCCATATCGGCCAATACCAACCTCCTCGTGCACTACAAAATCCCCGGGCTTCAAATCGGTCCAACGATACCTCTTGGACTTAGGCGCGCCTCGAAAAAGCTTCAAGGCGGAAGAACGGTAAGAACGTTCAAAAATCTCGCTCGAGGTGATCAGTCCCAATTTTTCTGAAGGAGATCCGAATCCCCCTAAGAGCGGGCCCACCACAAACTGGCAGATTCCGGAGGGAAGTTTAGGCTCCAGCAGTTCAAACAAGCGTTCCTGTTCTCCCCGGTTAAGGCAAAAAATAAACACCTCCCAGCCTTTCTCATGCCACTGCCGAATTTCTGTCGATAATAGATCCAAATTCCCCTGAAACTTCAGATTGGCCTTGGCCTTAAAATCTTCCGATTCCTCTTGCGGACCGGGAAGTCCCTGAGACACCCGAAACACCTGACCCGGAAGGGAAGAGGCTTCCAGCTCCTTTTCTACGATCCAACTGTCTTGTGCGGTAGCCCAAGACAGCAAAGAGCCAAAATTTTCAGCAGAAATCTCCCAGCGAACGGGCACCAGCACCAACTCATCATAAAATCGAGAAGTTCTTTGTGTCCCCGGGTCGAGCTCCCGAATGGATTCCACCACATCCTCTTTAAAAAAAATCCTCACGGACCCAGGCGACCCCAATAGATAGATGTCCACCACAGAACCACGAATCGAATACTCTCCCGCATCTTCCACGAAGGGAACGCGGGTGTAACCAAAACGAATCAAAGACTCAAGGAGGGTGCTGCGAGGGATGGACAAACCGGGACGCATCACCAAACGGGAAGAGGAAACTCCCTCTGGTTTGGGAAAAGAAGCCTCCAATGCTCCTGGCAGAAGAAGAATGCAGCGAGCCCCTTTCCTCATCGCCTCCAAAGCAGGAGGCCAGGTGCGCGCGTCTTCTCCAAATCGAGCCATGGAGATTTCTGAAGGTTTTGAAGAGTTTTTTCTTTC
>JACQJM010000203.1 GCA_016205045.1 Elusimicrobiota bacterium
GATCTGTACACCATCCAGAAACTCCTGGGTCATTCCAGCATAAAGACGACCGAAATATACGCCCACCTCGCTCCTAATTATCTGCAGTCAGCCATATCTAAACTGTCTTTCGGTGAGGGAGTTTCCCGTAAGGAATTACCTTCTAACTGATTAAAAAGTCGTCCTAACTTCCGCTTTCAATACCTTAATTATTGGGTCGTCTACTTGATTCTTACACCGCCTCCGGCATCCGACCACACCCACTCACCCACCATTTTCTTCTCCAATACTGAGGGGGTGTGGTCGGGGGCAAAAGCGAAGCGGTCCCGCAAGGGATTTAGGAGGCGGGATAAATGTTTTTTAAGATTAGGCGGTCGAATAAACGGCCCCCATATGGAGCCCACTATGGGGCCCGTCTTACTCCGTTATTTTTCGTCAGACTTTACTCCTGGCGGGCTGCGATACTCGGAGCTCGTCACGTCCCTCTGGTTCTCCAAAATGGAAGGGGTCAAAAAGTGGTAAAATCAATACAGGCGAATCAATTTCCGATGCGACAGAGACATTCGATTATATCCAGCGGGTTGGAAACAGAGTGGGTGATGGGGGAGTTTTTGGGGCACGACCATTTGAGCACGACGGAGATATATCTTAATCTTTCTCCAGAAAAGGCCTTGGACGAGTTTCATGAGAAGTGGTAGAAACCCCCGCCTACGAGCTGAGATGAGAGATGCGAGAATTTGATTAGCCTGACGAAGTAGGTTTTTTTATGAACTCATGGCAGTGGTTCTTAGCTTTCCTGGTTCTTTCAGTAATTAGCCTATGGGGATTCATTCTGTGGAAAGCACGACATAAAAATAGCATTGGGAGAACTCTCTACAACAAGTTAAAGGCAGCGGGCATAAACATCATTTCTCCGTTTGGCTCATCCGAGACGGTGGCGGAATATAAGGGGATATCCGTTGAGCTAAATTATAGCCCTGAAATAGAATGTCCGGGGTATAGTCCACAGCCTTCACAATTCAGTGTTCGTACTCGCATCCCACCTTCAGCATCGGTAGAAATAGTAAAGGAAAAGGGGATACAGAAATTCTTTAAGGATTGGGGATTGGCCAAGGAGGTCCAGACAGGGGATCCGGAATTTGATTCCTCCCTATATGTGAGCTCGAATAATCCCCAGGCCTGTCTAAGTTATCTCTCTTGGCCTAACAGACGGGCCGCGATTCTTGATCTGTTTAAGCGGGGATGCAATCGTCTTCAATTAGGGAGCGAAACTCT
This sequence comes from Elusimicrobiota bacterium, assembly GCA_016205045.1. Taxonomy (GTDB): domain Bacteria; phylum Elusimicrobiota; class Elusimicrobia; order JACQJN01; family JACQJN01; genus JACQJM01. The sequence goes on from JACQJM010000203.1 coordinate 1,255, forward strand.
GAGGATCGAGTGGATACTATTTAAAGAGGGTTCTGACCTCCCAAATATTCAGCAGTCTTTTTTACTCCTCCCTGCTTTGGTGACAGGTATTTCTCCCATCGAAGTGGCTTCTTCTGAGGGGTGGCTAACAGAAAGGAGATTTAATCGGTTCGTTCTCTTCCCCATAGTATTATTCCTTCTTCTAGTAGTCTTGGCCGCGTACATTTTTTCTGTAATTCAACTGCCCGGAATGCCCCTAGATGGTCGCGGACTCTTTTGGGCCTCATCAAGATATAGCCTTCCAGCACTGGTCCCAAGTTTGGTGATCCTGGTGTTGGCTCTTCGATCGCGATCATGGTCCTACAAGACCTTCGGTGTTGTTCTAACCCTCCCTATATCCTTTATTTTAAGTGTTTTTTTGGTTGCTGGATTCATTAACGCCTACTTCGATTCCAGCGAAGCAGTTGTTCGAGTAACACCTCTTATCCGTACCGACAGCACGCAAGTTTATCGCGGACCAGATCATTATTACGCCTGCGTTCCATCTTGGCGATCTCCGGGGAAAGAGGAGTGTTTAAGCGTTTCCCTTACCTTTTACCATAAGTTGAAAACGAAAAAGCCAAGCCAACTAACCATTCTTACGAAACAAGGAAGATTGGGTTACGAATGGGCAGTGTCGATAGAAGAACATCGCCCATAGAATGTAGGGCAAGTCGTTCACTTAATACGGAAAACGGGGACAGGCTACTTTTTCTCATTAGACTAAGAAAAAGGGGGCGAAAAAGGAGGCTGCCTCCTTTTTCCTTTTTCCAAAGGGACTCGCATCATGGTTTCTACTGCCCTTGAGCTTCTAGAAGCTGGTGAAAGCGTGAAAGAAATATCGGAAGACTACCCTGGAATCACCCCCGAACATATCCAAGCTGCCCTACATTACGCCGCTCAAGTTGTTGAAAAAAGCAAACTAATTCCTACCTCTCGGTGAAACTTCTGACAGATGAAAACATACCTGAAAGAACGATTAGGTACCTCCTTTCTAAAGGGAACGATCTAAAAAAAGTCCCTCGTGGCTTGAAAAATGGGGACGTGATTACAAATGCCCTGGACTCACTGTTTAAGCAGGTAAAGGAGTCCGAGTTTACCGGGCGATGCTTTATCCTAAAAGAAGGCAGCTTCGAGAAACTCCCCTAATTGGACTCCACTGTGGTTCCGAGTGTGGTTCCTGGAGGAACCACACTCCCGACATCTTCTATAACTCCCGCCGCCTCCGCTCCTGACCCGTTTCCCGATGGGTTGTAATTGAGGGAGCGGACGGCAGGACAGGATGATTTTTCTGCTACTTTTCAAAGAGAGGTTTTTCGTTGTTTAATAAGAAATTAGGGAGTTTGGATGGGGAACTGAGGTAAACTTGCACTTCTAAATTGAATCCGCCGGGGTCTTATTCTACCCTGAGGACCTATGGTTTTCGGACCATAAGACCCAGTTTTTGTGGGCCTTTTTCCCTTACTATCCTAGGTCCAAAGACACATGTTATAAATAAAAAAAACCGATAGAATACATTTA
>JACQJM010000204.1 GCA_016205045.1 Elusimicrobiota bacterium
ACCAAACATTGATGCGAGAATGGATTGATGATGGCCTGCGGCGCGAGACCATGAGGATGCCAAGCACCCACCGACATCCATAGCCACCTCCTCTGACACTAACCTATTTTTTCCCCATCCTTACGACATTAAATTATTGTTGTATAATCTGGTGTTGACTCAAGTTGGTGGATGGCTCTTTGGTTGAGCTGATTTTGGGTGCAGATTCAAGGCCCGAGGAGCGCGGCATACTCAGAGAGTATGTTAGCGACGAGAACGCCGAAGATGCCCAAAAGCAGCCACCCCTTTAGGGAGACCATATTGGTTCTTAGGTCTCCAAAGAGGCATGCGCCAGCTTGAGACAACACCGGAGAGCCCGTAGCTCAGCCTGGCAGAGCACTCGCCTTTTAAGCGAGGTGTCGTGGGTTCGAATCCCACCGGGCTCACAATTGCAGTTCTAAGTTCTAAGTTCTAAGTTTTAGGAACCCAATTAAAATCGGGGCAGGGAGGTTCTAAGTTCTATGTTGAAAATTAAAAACACCACGATGTTACTTTTATCGCTCGTCTTAATTCCTGCGGTTTTTCTAATCCCCTCCTTTGTTTTCTCAGCCAACTCCGATAAGAAATCCGTAAGAATCCAGGTGAACGTATCTCAATCGGACTGGGGTGGAATTTTCAAACTCAACGAAGATATCCATGTTCCTGCCCATGAAAAACGGGACTCCGTGGTAGCTATTTTAGGATCCGCTTACATAGAGGGAGAAGTAAGCGAGGATGTGGTGGTGGTGGGAAAAAAAGCGGTGATCACGGGAAAAGTGGGCGGGGACACGGTGGTTCTGGCGCGAGAACTGGAATTGGGTCCAAAATCTGAGATTCAGGGAGATTTGGTTATTTTAGGAACTCATGTCCGCAAGGATCCAGGAGCTAAAATTCACGGGGATATGGTTTCGGTCCAGGGTTTTGGTCTTGGTCCTTTGCTTCTGGGATTGACCAGCTTTGCCGGCAGTCTGCTTGTGGTTCTGTTCTGGGTAAAGCTGATAGCCACGGTGAGTTGGTTGGTTCTTGCCGTGATCTTAGCCCTTCTTTTCCCCCGGGTTCTTACTCAAACCTCATCCGTCTTGGAACAGAAGTTTCTCAAAGGCCTGGGAATCGGGATCTTATTTTGGCCCGCGATTTTGCTCTCCTCGGTAGGCCTGGCTATTTCCATTTTAGGACTGCCTCTCTTTCCCTTGCTGGTGGCCGCCACCATCGTTCTCATGCTGTGGGGATATTTGACGGCGGGTCACACGGTGGGAAGAAAACTTTTAAAAGGCTTAGGAACATCCAGCTCCGTCTGGTGCGCCTGCCTTCTGGGGAATTTTATTCTTCAAATGTTTTCCTGGATTCCGGTGTTAGGAAAGCTGGTTTGTCTATTGGCCACCGCCGCCGGCTCCGGGGCCACACTTCTTTACCTTCTGTCTTCAAAAACTACTCGGGTAAAGTGAGTGTCACGGTGGTTCCTTTCTTAGATTCGCTTCCTATGGTGATCTCTCCCCTATGAGCCTTCACAATTCTCTGGGCCACAGAAAGCCCCAACCCTAGACCGCCGGGTTTTGTGCTGAAGAAAGGTTCAAAAAGTTTATCCTGGTGTTCGCGGGAGATCCCTTTTCCCGTATCCGTCACTTGGATCACGATTCTATTTTGGACCGCGTCCCGGCGCACCTCCAACGACAACTTCCCCCCATCCGACATCGCCTCCACGGAATTGACGGCAATTTGGTAGAGGGCTTCCTTTAAGAGTTCGGGGTCCCCGCTGATAGATTTAAGACCGGGAGCACAGTTCTTATCCAGCCTAATTCCTCGAGAACGACAGCGAGAGCCGACGCGCTCTCCCACCGCCTCCATTATTTCCGCGAAATGAACTTCTTGAAGGTTCAGGGTCAGCGGCTTCTCCAATTTATTGACCTGCTCCGCGGAAGAAGAGGGCGTTGTCTTGAACGCCTGAGAGAGGCCGGCCTCCCGCAAAGTCACCGGAGGATGTTTTACCTCAGACCCTTGAAGGGACGACCGAAGCTCCTCGATCTGCTCATCTCGGGTCCTCAAGATTTCTCTGAATTTTTGTCTCTCCGACTGCAAAAGAGTTCTCTGAGTCGACTCTGTCTCTGTCGCTTTATGATGAGCTTCGTCTTGCGCTTTGCGTAAATCTTTTCGCAAGGCCTGCTCTCTTAAAAGCCACGATTGTCTGTCCTCTTCCAGAGAAGACACCACCTCTTTAAGATGTTTTATCTCTTCTTCTCGGAACTTATTGAGATTTTCGAAGTTGCGTTTTTTAAGCTCAAACTCTTCCTGGAGTTGACGCACCTCATTTTCTACGGCGGTGGACAGGCGTTGAGACACCTTTTCTTCCAGCACACGCTTGGCCTCTTCGGAACGTTCTAACTTTCTTTCGAAATCCCGACGAACCTGGTCGGCATGCTCCATGAAGTTCTGCTTTTCGCCTTCCAACACCTTCACCATCCCTTCCAAGCTCTTTACGACGTTTTCAAAATTTCCGATTTCCTCTTCCTTCCGACCAATCTGGGCTCTTAAATCCTCCTCTTTGATCTCGAACTTCTTTTCTGCCTCAAAGCGGCCTTGCTCTTGAGCGGTGCGAAGCCTGGCAGGGATCTCAGTCTCTAGCTGGACCATTTTCTGATGCGTATCCTTATGTTTCTTCTCTTCCTCTTCCCGGATGGTCTCAACTTTTTCCATCAAGACTCTTTTCTCGTTACCGAGCTCTAAAATCCTGACTTGGGAAGCTTCCAGTTCCTCCGCCTTTTTCCTGAGCAGTTCCATCATTTCCTGCACCTTTAGCTCCATGCCTTGCAGCTGAAGCCGAGCGGTCTTTAACTCCCCCTCATACACCAAAACCTTTTCCTGGATGGCCACTTCCTTCTGGTTCCATTCCTTCTCTTTGGTCCCTACCTCTTTTTCCCAACTGGCCTTGGCCCACTTAAAAACAGCTTCCTCTTTCTTCAGCTCTTCCTGAAGAATTTGGTGGCGCCGCTCCACTTCTAAAATGCGGGCTTGATGCTCTCTCTGAAGAAGGGCTTTCTCGTTGCCCAACTCTTCCCTCAAGCGCCTTTCCTTCTCCGCGAAGACTTCCTGTTGCTGCTTGGCAAAATCATCCTGGCGCTGGAGATATTCTTGGCGGCTTTTCCACAGATCCAGCTCGATGCGGGCCCACTGTGTGCGCATCTCCTCGGATCTCTTCAGATACTCCTCTTCCAATTCCCGGCGCCGGGCATCCTCTTCCTGCTCCTTTTTTTTGTAGGATTCGATGCGCATCTGAAGGATACGCTCCAAACTCTCCTTCTCTGATTGCAAATCCTGTTCCCTCTCCTTGAGAATACGCTCCATCTCGGCCGAGCGTGATTTAAGCTGATTGTCCAGAAAAGCCACCTGACTGGATTTATCCTGAACCGTCTGCTCCGTGCGGGCCATCTCATCCTGGAGGATGCGAATCCGGTCTAAAGCCCAGCGCAACGCCAAACGCGCGGTATCTACATCGTTAATGGCTTGCTCACTAAAGGATGCTTCTTCCCAAGGGTGTGCCATAAGTTTGCTCCTTCGTCGCAACAGTTCTAAGTTCTAAGTTCCGAGTTCTAAGTCCAAAATGAGTACGGGACTTAACTTATAAACTGAGACTTCCTTATATATACCGGGTAAATGTTTCAATTTCAAGTCCTGATTGTTACAAATTTTTTAAGCGCATATCCAACGACCTCACCCAGTTTTTCGAGATGGGGTCCTGGCCGGGGTTTGCCTCTAGCCCCCGAACCCCATGTGAGGACCCTCCCGTGGTCCTCCCCGAAGGGATCCCTCCCCGGC
>JACQJM010000202.1 GCA_016205045.1 Elusimicrobiota bacterium
CTTCGGATTCCGTGCCGAGCCGAAGCTGGGTGAGGCGAGCAGTGCAATCCCGAAGGGCGCACTGTAAGCAGAACACAGCAAAGGCGCAGGCCGGAAGCAGAAGTTGCAGGCCCGGAATGGGGTTTTCGGATAGGTTCTAAGATTGGAGGCTTAAAACATGCTGGGCACAGCGGATTTTCATGAAGGCTTGATTTTTGAAGATGAAGGGCAACTTTACGAGGTGTTGAAATATCAGCACCACCGCATGTCTCAATCCAAAGCGGTGATGCGATGTAAATTGCGCAACTTAAACACCGGTTCCGTAACGGAGAAAAGCTATCGTCCCGAGGACAAATTTAAATCGGTGGATATAGAAAAAAGGCCTAAAACCTATATGTATACGGAAGGGGGAAAGGCCTATTTTATGGATCAGGCCAACTATGAACAGATTGAGCTTCCTGTTTCCAAATTGGGGAACAGCGTCAAATTTCTTACGGAGAACATGGAGGTAGAAGGACTCTACTTCAACGGTAAATTATTTACGGTGGATCTTCCCGTCAATGTGGTGCTTAAAGTAACCTCAACGGTTCCGGGAATCAAGGGAGATTCGGTGTCCAATATGACGAAGCCGGCGACCTTGGAGTCGGGAGTTGAGATTAAGGTCCCTTTGTTTATTATTGAAGGAGACTCCGTCCGGGTCGACACAAGAACCGGGGAGTACCTGGAAAGAGCATAAAAGGAGAAAAATGGAATACCAATTAGCGGATAGGGCGCAAAGATTCTGGGCTGTCATGATAGACAGCTTATTATTTCTTATTCCGTGGGCTGCGGGTAAGCTTTCCGGAGGGAATTGGATCGGACCATCTTTGGGTTTAGCTGGTTTTCTGATTCTTGCCATTGTTCAAGCGACCTTTCTGACCCGGCATGGTCAAACGATAGGAAAAAGAGCCTATAAGATTTATATCGTGAAGGTTAAAACCGGGGAGAACGGGGGGTTCGTAACCAATGTTTTGTTGCGCTATGGGATCAATGGCCTCTTGAATCTCATTCCCCTGTATTGGTTGGTGGACACTCTTTTTATCTTTCGTCAGGACAGGCGGTGTATCCATGATTTCATTGCGGGCACACAGGTGGTTAAGATAGTTAACACGGTGGAGGGCGTGGAGAGAACATGATTTTATTACGTATTGCGAATTGCGTATTGCGAATCGCAAAATTATGATCAAGGCTGTCATCTTCGACATAGACAATACTTTGATGGATTTCATGAGGATGAAACGCGCCGCGGTGGAAGCGGCGGTAGAGGCCATGATCGATGCCGGTTTGCCCGTGGTTAAAGAAGAGATGGTCAAGAAGATATTTGATGTGTACTGGGAAGAAGGGGTGGAGGATCAGAATATTTTCGATAAGGTTTTTTTAAAAGAGTTTGGACAGATCGATTATAAAACATTGGCCGCAGGGATATTGGGATATCGCCGAGCTAAAGAAGGCCACATGACCCTCTATCCTCATGTTCACCTCACCTTGACTGCCCTGATGAAGTTGGGGATAAAAATGGTGATTATTTCCGATGCTCCGCGTCTTTTGGCCTGGCTTCGTATCGTACAGCTGGGGGTCCATCACTACTTTGATCATGTCATCACCTGGGAGGATGTGGGAGCCAAGAAGCCGGACCCCAAGCCATTTTTAAGAGCGCTCGAGCTTCTCCAAACAAAACCGGAAGAAACCTTGATGGTGGGAGATTGGGCAGACAGGGATGTGGCAGGGGCTAAGAACCTTAAGATCAAAACCGCTTGGGCTAAGTATGGGGATGAGTTTCATACCCAAGAATCTGGGGCGGATTATGAATTGCGGGACATCCAGGAACTGATTTCCATCATCCAGAAAGAAAATTATCCCTGAGAGGGAACCCAACACGAATCATATACGAATGGATATACGAATGAACCCGAATGTTTTTTGTGTTCGCATCTATTCGTGTTTTATTCGAAAGGTATTCGTTTGGGCCCCCCTTTGGGGATTGTTCGTGTTGGGGCCCCAGGTATCCTGGGGACATTTGGTGGTGACTGCGGCTTATTCTAAGCCGATTCCGGAAGGAGAAACATTTATCCTTCAACGGCGGGATATTGTCTTAAACTCTGCTTTGTTGGTGAGGGATGTCGATTTGATCCAGACCTTTCATGAAAGGACTTTCCGTCTCCCGGAGTGGGTCAGTTCCTCGGGAAATGCTTATGTCGATTGTCGGATCATGACGGGAAGCCTGTATGAAGAAATTTTAAGCGGCCTCCAAAAGTCGGGATTCCAACCGCTGCCGGCTCGTCCTTCTGCCGTCTATTTTGTGGTGGGCCCGCTCCAGAAACTGCAATCAGAATGGCGCGTGGCCAACGTGGAAGTTCTGTTCAGCGGGGAACTTTCTGCTGTTTTTGGAATAGGGCGGGCCGGAGGAGAACCCCAGGTCCTAATCCCGCGTTGTTTTTCCTTTTTGGATTTCAAGCTCAAGAAAGATGTGGAGAAGGCCATTTTAGAGAAGCTTAAACAATGAATTTTAAAAAGGGCATTATCTTCGTGTTCTTAATCGCGACTTGCGACTTGCGACTTGCGACTTGCGCCATGCGTACCATCATGGTGAAGGATGCCTTCGGCCGGCCCGTGGCCAGGGCCGTGGAGAGTCAGGTGTTGGTGAAGTTTAAAGCCGCCACGCCTGAAGAAAAGAAAAAATTCGCGCATGAAGGGATTCGAGCCGAGAAGCAAGGAGACATTTCTTCCAGTGGTTGGGTTTCCATCCAGCTGCCCCCCGGCTTAAGCATAGAGCAAGCTCTAGAGTATTATCGGAAGAACCCGAATGTTTTGAGCGTTGAGCCCAATCGAGTGTACCATCCTTTAAAGAACATCAACGACCCCTTGCTCAACCAACAATATGGTCTTTCTAACATCAATGCCTTTGGCGCTTGGGAATTTGAGACGGGCGTCTCCAGCCCGGTCAAGGTGGCGGTCATCGATACGGGGGTGGATGGAACACATCCTGATTTAGATGTGGGCAGTAAATTAGATGGTGATTTTACGGTGTTCGATCCAGGGACCGGAGCAAACCTGGGGGAGTCTTCGCCGTCCACGGATGCCTGTGGTCATGGTACGGCGGTGGCGGGGGTTGCGGCGGCGGCGGGAGATAATGCTAAGGGAGTGGCCGGGCTTTCGTGGGGATCCGGCACAAAAATACTGTCTCTGCGTATTTTCGATTCGGGCTGTGATAGCGCCAGTGACGCGGCGTTGGCCAACGCCATCTACTACGCGGTGCAGCGCTCCACCGCCACGGGGACGCGCATGGTCATCAACATGAGTTTGGGAGAATGTAATCCGGCCGTGGGGCCTTGTGTTTGCGGTCAGGCGATCATTGATGCGGTCAATACCGCCTTGGCTAATAATGTGGTGGTGGTTGCGGCGGCGGGAAACTTAGATGCCACATTTAATCCCAATAAACAGGTGACGTGCCCGGCTAAAATTCCAGGGGTGATCGCGGTGGGTGCCACCAACTCCTTTGGCAGCGTGGCTTCCTTTTCGGCGGTGGGCCCGGATGTGACGGTGGTAGCACCCGGCGTCAGTGTGGCCACCACCAAAAAAGGAGGGAGTTACGAATTCAACGCCAGCGGGACCTCTTTTGCTTCTCCCTACGTGGCCGGTTTGGCAGCCCTTATTTTATCGGCTCTGCCTAGCGCCACAACCACTCAGGTCATTGATTTCATTAAAAATACGGCAGACGATTTTGGACTTAACGGGAAAGACGATTCTTATGGTTATGGTCAGATCAATGCTTATCGGGCGTTGAGATTGGCGAAAAACGGCACTCTTTCCGGTTTTGAGGGAGAAACCACGCCCATTGCTTTTCCTAATCCTTTCCGCGTTTCCACGCATCAACGGGTTTCTTTTGCTATACCTCAATCTTTGGTGGGTTCCAATCTGGATATCCGGATCTATAACATGAGCGGGGAGCTGATCCGGACCCTTCAAGGTCTCACTTGGGATGGAACTAACGATGACGGCCAGTCTGTGGCCAGCGGAGTTTATATCTATTTCATCAAAAGTGACCGGGGAAAGGGAAAGGGCCGCTTGGCCCTGATTCGATAAGGGAGTGGGATGATTCGACGACTTCACCCAGTTTTATAAGCTCGGCCAGATTCCGATGGGTTCCAGCCGCAGGGTCGGGTCGGCTCTGCAGCCGCCCTCCGGACCTCGCCCCGCTGCATGTGATAAGCGGGGCTCCGGACGGCCCTGCTTGCCGGAATCCCCTCGACTAGCCGAGC
>JACQJM010000207.1 GCA_016205045.1 Elusimicrobiota bacterium
AGACTCCAGGCTTCCCGGGAAGTCTCTCTGAGACTTATTGGAGATTGGACACGAGTGGTAATCCCTTCCGAAGTGACCCAACGTGCTATTCTCAGTTTCCTGACTTCTTATGTATTGAGTCCTGGCTCGGCTTTGTATGCCGGGTTCGATACCACCCTGGATAAAAAAGGGGGGATTTGGGGGAGAACTTCCCGATCCTTCTACTTAAAGTTATCCTATTTAATCCAAAATTAGTTTTCACCTCTTCCCGCAACAAGTAAATATTTAGTGCCTTTGGCCTATTATCGAATAGGTCTAAAATCGTGGCCTTCCTAGGTCAATAGGCTCTCCTTCCTTGAATTCACATTTAAGACAATTGAGTACACTTAATTCTAAAAACCATGATGTTTCTTATTCTGTTAAGTTCGCTGATTTCTTTTGCCACGCCTATCCCGGGCCAAACACCCTCTCCACCTACCATCAAATTGGAGCTGCGCGCAAAACCAACGGTCTATGTGCTGTACATCTGTTTCCAAGGAGAGGCCTATGAAGCCACCAACCAAGAGCTGGCGGCTTGCGGTCTTGAGATCAACCAAGATGGACTGATCAGAGATACCGTCACCGATAAAATCTTGTCCCTTGAAGACAATTACCAAACCATTTATAACCGAGCCTTTCCCGTCCTCCGGCCTCTAGGACCTTGTGCACCCTCTTCTCCTGTTTCAACGAACCCTCCCACTTCCAAGGTGCTGGAACAACTAGAAATCCCAACAGAGGTTTCATTTGATGGTTTAAAGAAAAAACCGAGGGTGACAGAAAGTTTTTACATCAATGACTACGCGGGACCAGTCCGAATCAGTCCACCCCTCTACTCCTCCGCCGGCCGCAAGAGAAACCCCCAGGATCGCACCCTATTGACCGTGGGGATCACAAAACACCAGCAGGGAACTCCTACTAAGATTGAATATGCCACTTATCAGGATGACTGGTACATTGCTCAGAAATATCACAATGTTTCCATGGTGCTTCATCTCAACGGATTGTCCGATAAACTTCCTTACTATATTTTTACAGACCTCTACACCGCCCACCACCCCCAAGACTATAACAAATCCCTCCAGGCGGATACATTCGGCTTGGGGATGGAACAGTTTCTCTCTCCAAACATCAATTTCCAGGTAGAAGTGGCCAAGGGCTACTACTCCGGTCAGACTGCCATGATGATGGGGGCTAGACTGACCGCCAATGCGAGCTTAAACAATCTGATGAACTGGAAATCCACCCCGCCTGGGATCACCGAAAGACCATTTATTTCGGCTGGAACGGGAATTCTATACTCCGAGAATACTCATCACCTTCGCTGGAACAGCACTCTGCGTGATGAGGGTTTCGGCAAGTTTGTCCCTCTGTTATTCCTGGATGCCTGGAGCACGGCTCACCTCAACGCGCTAAGTTCCTGGCTACCTTTCTATCTCACGGCCTCTATCTTGAATATTTCTAACGCCACTGACGGAGAATCTCGGTTCATCGATACCTATAGTATAGGCCTGGAACAGACCATCGCTAAACACTTCACGGCGAAATTTGATTTTGGTAAAACCTATTATGCGGGAGCTCAGACCAACGTGGCCTCCTTGGGATTAAGCATCAGCTTTAATCTCAACGACTTCAAAAATGCCCGTGAAGCCTTTAAAAAATGGGGCAAACCCCAAACTTCCAAAAATTTAAAAACCGCTCCCGCCCCCTCTCAAAAACCTTAGGATCAAAACGCACTGAATGACTTGTCTTAAAAGAACAAGGAGCTGGAAAACCCTTTGGGTCTTGATCTTCTTTTTAGAAAACAGCGCCTCTAGGACGTACGGACAAAAACCTTCCTTAGGTGCGGGAACCTCTATCACGTTGGGATCGGTAGGATATGCCAGATGGTCAGGCACTTTTGACGGAGAATGGCAAGGTCGCGATTTGGCCCCCTTTTTTATATTGGATCTCAGCTTCGACAGCTACATGAGACAGTTCACAGTAGGGGGAGGGGCCTGGAAAACAGTGGAACCTGGTTTGCGGGTAAAAGGTGGATTGAACCTAAATTTCGGACGGTTTAAAGAAACAAAAGAGAGCGGCAAATCCTTCACCTTGGAGATGGGGTTGGAGAGAGAGTTGGAGAAACCTGTGGTTGGCGGGGAGTACCGTTTAACCTCCGGAAAAGCGGGAAGCTCGGTTTACAACCATGTCTCCGGTCAAAGACTTTTGGACCAGATCAAGATTAAGAACGCAACCACTCAAGACTTGGAGACTTTTACAACCCATGAATTATCGGGCTACACGAATTTTCCCATGGGAAAAAACTCCTTGGGATTACGGCTGACCCTAGGCCTCCCTTCTTATTCGGGAACGGTTCTCACTGAAACCGCCAGTTACAAATTCTCCGTGAAACAATCCTTGTATATCACCCCAGCCGTTTCTCTGGAACAAGGTCCCACGAATGGAGCGTATATCTCTTTGGGAGTGTACCATCCATTCTGATCTGGACCTTTCCCAGTTTTTTTGGAGTTTTTAGCGTAATGATGCGATATATAGCTTTTTCTGGCAAGCAGGGCCTGTCCGGGGTTGCCGCTCCGAAAACCGCGGTCGCCATCTGCGGCGCCGCTACCCCTCTCGGGCCGTCCAACTGTGAAGTACGGCCCTTCGAGAGGTTTTTCTTTGGGCAATCCCCGGCCACCCGCTTGCCCGCCGGAGAGTAGGACTTGCGCAGTAATCCGCTAAAATTTTGGGAAAGGTTCAGATTCTGATCTATTGAACAAAAGGAGGTATATTGTATGCAGAAAAAATGGATGATGTTGGTTGCAGGAATATGTCTGTGCTTATGCCGCATGGGTTGGACCGATGAGCCTCCGACACCTAAAACAGAACCGCCCAAAACCGAGGATTCCGCCAAACCTTCCGTGAATGAGGCTCAAAGGGAAAAAATGGCTGCCCTGGCCAAAAAGTACAATGTTCCGGAGACGGATGTTCAAACTCTGCGAGATAAAAAGATGGGGTGGGGAGAGATAGGCCATGCTCTCGCCATCGCTCAAAAATCCGGCAAACCTCTCTCTGAAATTACGGCCCTTCGGGATTCCGGAATGGGGTGGGGAGAGATAGCTAAAAAATACGGCTTCAAACTAGGGGAGATAGTCCGTAAAGCCAAAAAAATTGAACGAGACGGCATGAGGGCGGAGAAGATAAAACATGAGACAAAACCCCATTCCCCCGGAAATTCCCATCTTCAACCCCATGGGTCCATGGGGCATGGCGGAGGCCACGGAAAGCACTGAGTTTAGCACTAAAACGACTCCAACCGTAAAGAACCGCCTTAACCAGGAAATAGGTTCAAAGTCCTAGTTTCAAGAGGGTCTTTTGGTCCAAAAAAAACGGACCGAAGGCCCCTCGCCAGCCTAGAAAATCTTACCTAAAATAATAT
>JACQJM010000208.1 GCA_016205045.1 Elusimicrobiota bacterium
AGACTATAATCTCCAGGGGCGGGGGCCGCAAGGCAAATCCCCGGCCACCCCCGTGCTGTTATAGGCTCGGCCAGTCGAGGTGGCTTTCCGGAGAAAAAGCCTCTCGCAGGGCCGCACTGGGCACAAGGCCGGCCCGAGAGGGGCAGTCCCGACGCATAAGGCGAGGACGGTTTTTCGAAGTGAAAGCCCCGAGGAATCTGGCCGAGCCTAAAGTGGGTGAGGTCGAGATAAAGAAATCCTAGACAATAAGGAATAGGGTTGCTAGAATAAGCGGTTGGCATGCAAAGATTTATCGCGTGCCTACGGGAGAAAAGTGAGGGATGACCCGTATTTTGGTGGTGGACGATGAGTTTCAGATGAGGGAATTAATGAAAGCTTATCTGGAAAATGCAGGGTATGTGGTGGATGTGGCTGAGCATGGAAAAGAGGCTCTGGAAAAACTGCGCAAGGAGTCCTTTGATTTGGTGATCTTGGATCTGAGTATGCCGGAGGTGGGGGGACTGGACGTGCTCAAGATTCTTCGAAACAACCCCAAACACAGAAGGCTTCCGGTGCTGATGTGTACTTCCTCTAGTGTCACCCGCGAGGTGGATTCCGTGTTTGAGGCCGGGGCGAACGGCTACTTGGTCAAATCCATGTTTGACGAGAAAAAGATCGTGGAAAAAGTGAAATCTGTCTTGCCAAAGCCTACCTAAAACCTCTACTTTCACCTACTTCCTGTTCCAGAATCTTTTCAGCGGCTTCCTTTCCCTGCCGAATACAATCGGGTATTCCGATGCCTCGGAACGCCGCTCCGGCCAGGAATAAACCAGGATGCTGTTTTAACTTTTCTTCAATCTCTTTGAGTTGATGGTCGTGGCCTACCTTATATTGAGGATTTCCTCGGAACCAGCGGTACACCTTTTTTAAAAATGGATTGGCGGTGAGGTGCAAGGTGCATTCCAGATCTTTCCTGACTGCCTGGAAAATCTCGTGATCCTCCCTCTGCAAAATTTCTTCCCGGCCAGAACCTCCTAAGAAACAACGCAGGAGGACATAGCCTTCAGGAGTTCGGCCGGGGAATTTGGTGGAGGTCCAAGTGGCCCCCAGAATCGTCTTACCCTGAGAGCGGGGGATCAAAAACCCGAATCCATCCAGGGGGTGTTTCACCTCACTGTGTCGGTAGGCCAGCGTGACGGTGGCCGAAGAAGTATAAGGAATATTTTCCAGGTGTTGGGAGAGGGTGGGGTTGAGCTCTTTGAGGATTTGACAAGATTCATAGGCCGGCGTAGATAACAGAACGGCCTCTGCCGCTAGGACCTTCCCATCTTCTAAAGAAACCCGGTATCCCGTGCCCGAAGACGTTACAGATTTCACCCGGCTCCCCAAAAGAATGCTTCCGGGCCGCAACCGGGAGGCCAGGGTGTACACCAATGTCCCTAAGCCGCTTTTAAGCGTCATGAAATTTGTTTTTTCAGAAGAGGGAGAGGAAGAAGCCTTTTGTCGGAACATTCCCAGCAGAAGACTGCGGTGGCTTTTTTCCAAAGAGTGAATTTGAGGGAGGGTGCTTCTGAGGCTCAACTCCTCCGAGTGTCCCGCGTAAACTCCCGAGAGGAAAGGGTCCACCAATTTATCCACCATTTCCGCACCCATTCTTCTCCTAAAGAATTCTGCCACCGTTTCATCCTCGTCGGATCCCCGAGGAAGGAAAAGATCTAGGGCTATTCTTATTTTGGCCGCGGGTGACAATAGACTCGTACTCAAAAAAGGCCAGATTCGGGTAGGAATCAAGGTATTCATCCCTTCAGGAACAGGCCTGAGTTTTCCGTTGCAGAAAAGATATATCCGTTTGAATTGAGGGTGCGTTCCTAGAAGTTCCGCTCCCAGGCCCAGTTCTTGACAGAGATCATAGGCGTGGGGTTTGGAAGTAAGAAAGGAGTCCGGACCCGCTTCGATACGAAAGGGTTCTTCCACATCGGTAAAAATTTTTCCACCCAATCTTTGAGAGCTTTCCAGAAGAAGCGTGGACAGGGGGTGGTGGTGGGCGTGTTTTTGCAATTCATAAGCGGCAGAAAGACCTGTGATGCCTGCCCCTATGAGGACGACGCGTTTTTCCATTCCTTAACTGTTTCCACCACGATTTTCAGATGATCTTCAGGGGTTTGAGGCAAAACGCCGTGGCCGAGATTGAAGATGTGCCCGGGTCTTCCTTCTGCTTGATGAAGGATATTTTGGGTTAAAGATTTGAGTATTTCGGGTGGGCTCAGGAGAGAGGCGGGATCCAGATTTCCCTGGATTCCCTTATCATAACCGATCTTTTTCCAAGCTTCTTTTAAGGAAATCCTCCAATCCACGCTCAAAGCATCTCCTCCCGCTTTTCGAAGAAGGTCTAAAAAGCCCCCGGTTCCCGTGCTGAAATGAATGGTGGGAATTCCGGCTTGGGCCAGCCGCTCCAATATTTTCTGGGAATAAGGAAGAACGAATTTTTGATAGTCTTCGGGACTCAATGCCCCGGCCCAGCTGTCGAAGAGCTGGACGGCTTGAGCTCCCGCCTCCGCCTGAGCTGAAAGATAGTCAAAGGTGGCCGTGGTAATTTTGTCCATGAGTTTTTCCCAAAGGTCCGGCCGTTGATGCATCATGGACTTGGTGCGGAGATAATAGTCAGAACGTCCTCCCTCAATCAAATAGCTGGCCAATGTAAAAGGAGCTCCTGCAAAGCCGATCAGAGCAATGGATGAAGAGAGCTCCTTACGGACCAATCGGATGGTTGATAGCACAAAGGAAAGGTCTTCCCGGGGATCAAAGGAACGGAGTCTTTCCACATCCCCTGCCTCACGTATAGGGTTGCGGATTACGGGGCCTTCTCCCTGGGAAAAATCAAATGAAATACCTAAAGGGGCCGCGGGGAGTAGAATATCCGCAAATAGGATAGCGGCATCTACTCCTAATTTTCGTACCGGTTGAAGGGTGACCTCGCAGGCCAGTTCGGTTTTTTTACATATCTCCAAAAGAGTGTATTTTTCCCGGAGGGACCGATATTCCTGCATAGAGCGGCCTGCCTGGCGCATGAACCAGACGGGAGTTCGAGAAGTGGTTTGTCGGCGCAGAGCCTGAATTAAAAGCGGTTCCTGAGAGAGAGGAGGTGTGAGAGGAGGGGAAGGGGGTGTGGTTCGGGGACGAGTCACGGACAGTATTCTACCAAATTATCGTCGGATGAGGGTAAAAGATGGGGGGGGTGGAAAAATGGGCCTTCTTGGGCTATACTTTAAACATCTATGCTGGGGTCATTTATGGAAGATTGGAAGGGAAAAATCCGCTGGATTATTCATAAGATTCAGTCTTTCCGAGAGAAAAGCAAGTCCTTAAAAATACGAACTCAGCTCACCCTTTCTTTGGTGTTGGTGATGGTGGGCAGTGCTCTGGTTTCTTTCCTCATCGCAGGCTATGTTACCCGGAGTATCGTTTTAAATCAAATTAAACAGAGACAGATCAGCCAACTGCAGATCTTGGCCTCTTTTTCGGGCCAAGCAGTGGTTCTAAGAAATAAACAGGCATTGGAAAGTTATCTCAGATTTTTCATAGAAATTCCTGGAGTTAGCTATGCTTATTTTGTCAATAAGGATGGAAAAATTCTTCTCCACACTAATTCTCAATATGTTAACCGATCCCTCAAGACATGGCAGGCTTCTAAAGAAGCCTTGGAAACGATTGAGCTCAAAAGGAAGATAAAACTGGGAAATAGCGAAAGCGGCACTTTGCGCATCGGATTCGCCCAAACCTATGTGAACAGAACGCTGCGCCAAGTTTGGCTGGATCTTTTTTACCCCATCTTGTGGCTCACCATATGGGGTATCGTGATTATTTTTTATTTTGGAGCAGGTTTAGCGGTTTACATGACACGCCCCATTCAGTATTTGGTCAAAGGCTCTCAGGAGATCAGTCAAGGTAATCTGTCTGTGGAGGTGCCTGTCGTTTCCTACAATGAGTTGGGAGATTTGGCCCGACAATTTAATTCTATGGTGAGGAAACTCAAAGAGGTGGATGAGCGTAAGGCAGAGTTCATTTCGATTGTTTCTCACGATCTGAGGAGTCCTTTAGGGGCTATTATTGCCTACTCGGACTATCTTTTGTCCGGGGAAGCAGGAGTCCTACAACCCAAACAAGTCAAAGCGATCGAGATCATTCGCAACCAGTGTCGGCATCTCAACAATATGGTCAACAATATTTTGGATATGGCTAAAATACAATCGGGAAGAATGGAGTATGTGTCTCAGCCATTTAACTTGAAAGGGGTGGCGGAAGAGGTACATTCCCTGTTTGATTACAATGCCTTTCAGAAAAAAATATCCTTGGGATTCGCGGTTTCTGCGGATCTTCCCTTGGTGGTGGGGGATGCGGAGAAAATCCAGCAGGTGATTATTAATCTTGTTTCTAACGCCCTCAAGTTCACCAAATCGGGAGGGTACGTTTTGATCGGGGCTAAAGAAATGGAGGGAGGGGTGGTGCAAATTTTCGTCAAGGATACCGGTCCTGGCATTCCCCCTCAGGAACTTCCTCGTGTTTTCGAGCGATTTCACCAAATCAACTTGAAGGAACAAAAGGCTCTGAAGATACGTGGAACAGGATTGGGACTAGCCATTTGCAAAGGCATCGTGGAGGGTTTGGGGGGAAAAATTTGGGTGGAATCGAAGCAAAATTACGGAACCACATTTTATTTTACCTTGTCTGCAGCCAAAAAATCTCAAGAGGAAATAACTCTACCGGTTATGGTAGGAGGGGAGAGAACCCATGAGTCATGAAATATTATTGGTGGATGATGAATCTGTATTCTCCGATTTAACGCGAGATCAGTTGGCCCACCGTGGTTTTTCCGTAACGGTTGCCTATAGTGGAGAAGAAGCGCTCAACCGCATCAAGGATCATCCCCCAGATATTATTCTGCTGGATGTGATGATGACCGGGATCAGCGGTATCGAAGTATTGCAGCATCTGCAATCGGATCCGCAGTTAAAAGATATCCCGGTGGTGGTTTGTTCTATTACAATGCAAGAAAAAACAGCGATTCGTAGGCTTTTGGAGATGGGAGCGCGAGGTTTCATTGCTAAACCCTGCCGACCAGACGATTTAGCCGCCAAAATCAGGGATGTATTGGG
>JACQJM010000210.1 GCA_016205045.1 Elusimicrobiota bacterium
GGAGCCATCGCTTTGGGTCATCCTTTTGCGGGAACAGGGGGAAGGCTTATTTTAGGATTGCTTTTAGAACTCAAGCGCCGCAAGAAAAAATATGGGCTAGCCGCCATCTGTTCCGGGGCGGGGCAAGGCGTGGCGGTGGTGGTAGAGACAGTTAATTAGTTCGAAGTTCTAGGTTCTAAGTTAAGCCAGGTCCATGAATAGGTAACCGCTCACTTGCGTTTAGTTGGTTTTGGCGGCTTCATTGGCTCCATCCAGAAAGTTTCTCCTACGATCTTGCCCTCCTGGGGCCCTTCTATCCGGGCCATCAAAGAGCCGCTCTTTCCTAAGCGATAGATAACTTTTTTAGGAAAATCGTAAACATCTTTTTGGAAAGTAGGATTTTCAAAGACAGCTTCTTGTTTTTCAAGGCGAATCAATCTAAAAGTTTTTTTTCTTCTGCCCAGGGGATCTATGGTCAGGAAAATTCCCTCAGAATACTGCTGAATCTTCATGAATTCATAAAATGTCGTTTTCCCTTTTACCACCAAACGGCTCATGCCCAACATGGTTTTTCCGGCCGCCGTGCTCCAATGCTCCTCCAGGTATCCTCCTTTTGGATAGCCTCTCCAGTTTCCCACCATCCACGACAATTTTTCCAGGGAAAAATGTTCCTGAGAAGAGGGGGGCTTGGAAGGAGCATCGAGGGGACGGGCCCACAGAGCTAAGGCCAATAGGAGAAAAATATTTTTTTTCATCTTAAGAAGATTTGGATCGAGAAGCGGTAAAAAGAGATATCCCAAAAGTTAAAAGTCCAAAGAGAGTAATGACGGTGGCGCAAAGCAGAGGAGAAGGTCCCAGATAGAGAGGCGGTAGGCCGTGAATGAGAAAACTTTGCTGCAGCGCGGCGATGCCATAGGTGAGGGGATTGAGATGCACCAGGAGTCTCAGCCACGCAGGAGCCCCATTCACGGGAAATAGGGCTCCGGAGAGCATCCACATAGGGATAAGAAAGAGGTTCATGATGGCGTGGAATCCCTGCGTGGAGTCCAGGCTCCACGCAATGCAGAATCCCAGTCCGGTCAGTCCAAAGGCGATTAGAAACAGGATCATCAATACATACGAAAGCTCTGGAAGGGGAAGAGTCAATCCGATCCCCGGGGCGATGAGAAGGAAAACCAAACCTTGTAGAAAGGCTAGGGTGGAACCGCCTAAAAGTTTTCCGGTCACAAGACTTGCCCGAGAGATGGGGGCCACCAGCACCGATTGTAAAAACCCCTCATGCCGATCCTCGATGATGGAGATGGTGGAGAAAATGGCCGTAAACAACACAATCAGCACTATGGTGCCGGGGAAGAAGTACTGCAGATAATTCATGTCCCCAGGAGAGCCGGTGGCTTTAAAGGAACTGCCTAACCCCGATCCAATCAGAAACCAAAACACCAGAGGGGGAACTAAGGCGCCAATCACCCGGCTTCGGTCACGGTAAAAACGCACGAGTTCCCTTTGCCACAAGGTGCCAGCCGCCAAAAAGAAATGATTCATGATTGTGCTTCTTTCCAAAACTTATGTCCCGTCTGATGGATGAACACATCTTCCAGGGTAGGTTTTCCTAGGGTGGTGGAACAGATAAGTCCTGGAAATGCTTCCACCAGTTGAGGAATGAATTGGTGACCTTGAGGACGCTCAATGCGAAGCGTGCCATCCACTACGCGAGGATCTCCGCCAAACTTTTCTCGGATCTTTTGAGCCAGCAGTTCCGGATCATCGGTTTCAATGGAGATCACGTCTCCTCCGATATCATTTTTGAGTGTTTTGGGGGTTCCCTCGGCCACCAATGTTCCTTCGTTCATGATGGCCAAATGATCGCAGCGTTCCGCTTCTTCCATCCAGTGAGTCGTCAATAAAATCGTGGTTCCCTTTTCCTTTTTAAGTTCCTTGAGATAATTCCAGACATCTTTACGGGCCCCGGGATCCAAGCCGGTGGAGGGTTCATCCAGTAGAAGGAGTTGGGGGTGATGGAGAAGACCCTTGGCTAATTCTGCCCGGCGTTGAAGCCCGCCGGATAATTCTGAGGCTAATTCTCTGGCTCGATCCGCCAATCCCACGCGCTCAAGAGCGTTTTGAATGCGTTCACGGAGTGTGGAGCCGCTCAATCCATAAAGATGGCCTTGATGTTTTAGATTTTCGAAAACGGTGAGTTTTTTATCCAGGGCTGGGCTTTGGAAAACAACGCCTATGTGCTTTCTGACCTCCTGGGGATTTTCAGCTAAATCGGTTCCTAGGATCTTTATCCTGCCGGATTGAATGGGAAAGAATGTGGAAAGAGTTCGGAACAGGGTTGTCTTGCCGCTGCCGTTGGGTCCTAAAAGACCGAATGTCTGTCCTTTTTGCACGGCGAAGGACACCTCTTTGAGTGCTTGGCGTTCTCCGGAGCGGTTTCGATAAGAGAAGGAGAGATGGTTGACCTCGACTGCTGCTGCAGAACCCATCATTCCATTCTACTAAAAAGGGAGCTATTGGTTTAGAATACGACTTCTCGGGTGTGCCGAAAATTTCCGGGCATGGGACTGTGTCTGTAATAGGGTCATGCC
>JACQJM010000211.1 GCA_016205045.1 Elusimicrobiota bacterium
CCATGAACCCCATGACTTCATTTCTACCGGTGTTTTAACTAAAAAGAGCTCTGGCCTGAGCAACATAACTGCTCCCAGCAGGGTCAAAGATTCTTTCAGTCGACCGAAGTAAATTAAAAACAGGCACGTCAGCCCCAGTGAAATCACCACCAAAATACGAATGAAATTTATGGTTGAAGTTTTGTCTTCCATTTGGCAATTAAACTTATGGTTTGGTCGGGGCCGATTTGAGTTGGATCTAAGAGTCGGATTTCATCTAAAATGGGGTGGTCCGAGGGGAAGGGAAGAAAGGGGGCCTCTGGTGGGGGTAAATTTTCTTTGGGAGAGGAGCCCCGCTCTAGGGATTGTAAAATTTCTCGGGCTCTCTTAATCAAATGTCCAGGGAGCCCCGCCAATTCCGCCACGTGGATGCCGTAAGATTTGTCCGCGGGCCCAGTTGAAATTTTGTGCAGGAAAACTACCTCGGTCTTCCCTTCGGTATTGGTCCATTCTTTCGCTTCCACATTGAAGTTCTTGATCCCTTTTAATCTTTCGGCTAATTCGGTCAACTCAAAATAATGCGTGGCGAATAAGGTGCGGGGGCCCGTGACGGAATTATGGAGATGTTCCAGAAGTGCCCAGGCAATGGAAATGCCGTCATAGGTGGAAGTCCCCCGTCCCACTTCGTCTAAGATCAACAAGCTCCGAGGAGTGGCGGAGGACAAGATGGCGGAGGTTTCTTTCATCTCCACCATGAATGTAGACTCTCCTCGTGCCAGGGCGTCTTGGGCGCCTATGCGTGTCAACACTTTATCCACCACCCCGATGCGCGCCTTTTCTGCCGGCACGAAACTTCCCATTTGGGCCATCAGAACGATCAGGGCATTCTGCCTTAAAAATGTACTTTTTCCGCTCATGTTGGGTCCCGTCAGAATCATGATTTGAGTTTTTTCGGTGGCCAGTTCTAAATCGTTGGGAACGAAAGTTCCCGGAGGCAGGGCCTTCTCCACAATGGGATGTCGTCCCTCCTTGATCTCCAACTCGAAGCTCATGTCCACTTTAGGTCGGACATACCCTTGACGGGCGGCGGCCTCGGCTAAGGACTGCACCACGTCTAGTTCGGCGATGAGGGAGGCAAATTCATGTAGGGGATTGTACGCCCGCAAGACTCTCTCTCGCAGTTGATGAAAAAGATGGGACTCCAGCTTGGCGATTTTATCCTCGGCTCCCAGGATCTTGTCCTCCAAATGTTTTAACTCCTGGGTAATGTATCTTTCCGCAGAAGTGAGAGTCTGCTTGCGAATATATTCTGGTGGGACTTTGGCCAAGTGTGTCTTGGTGACCTCGAGATAGTAGCCAAAAACGGAGGTGTACCCGACCTTCAAAGAGTTGATGCCTGTTTTTTCTCTCTCTCGGGACTCTAGGGTAATCAGCCAGGCTTGACTGTCCTTGCGGATGCGGCGAAGCTCATCAAGTTCAGGGGAGTACTTTTCCCGCAGCACATTGCCATCCGAAAGTTTGAAGGGAGGGGACTCTGTAAGAGCAGATTGAAGCTCGTAATGAGCTTGCCTCAGTTCAAGAGAGAGGCGATCCAGACGCTCCCCCATGCCGGACAAATCGGATGCGAATCTGTTTTCTTTAAGCCAATTTAAAAGACCGGGGAATTGGTTGAGCGAGTTTCGGAGGTGCGCCAAATCTTTGGGGCTTACGGAGGGAGTAGACAGGCGAGTCAGCACCCGCTGCAGGTCCGATATCTTCCGAAGGATTTCTTCCAACGCCCGTCGCGCAGACGCATTCTCGAACAGCTCCTGAACCTGAGCTTGACGTTTTTCTATTTCCTTGAAATCCGTCATGGGCTGGAGAATCCAATTTCTTAGTTTTCGGCTTCCCATGGAGGTGTGCGTGTGATCCAGGATTCCCCAGAGAGTGTGCCGGCGATCTCCCGTGGAAGAGTTCACCAGCTCCAGGGTGCGGATGGCCGTATCATCCAGCTGCATATTCTGGTGAGGCTCCCGGTACTGAGGCCGCAACGTCTCTTTGAGGTGGGACTCGTTTTCCAAAATGTATTTTTTGGCTTTAAGCGCGGCTCGCAAGGCCAGAGGTCTTGTCCTCCAGGCATCAGGATCGTTCCAGTCGGAGGGAATGTCCAGAGGGATCCGAGGGGTTTCTTCGTAGGTGAGAGAGGTTTTGGGGCTGAGCACCTCTTGAATTTTGATCTGTTCGGCGGCCTTGCGGGTGAGCAGAACTTCCGCGGGAGAGGTTCTTGCCAAAAGATTTAGAAGTTGTTTCCGAGAGGGATCGCTCAAGGATTGTGTGGCCCAAAACTCGCCGGTAGAGACATCGGCCAGGGCCAATCCCCATCCCACCAGATCCAACTCTAGGACCGCCAGGTAATTGGGAGATGTGGCCTCCAGAAGTTCTTCTTCCACGATGGTTCCCGGCGTGATCAGCCGGATCACCTCTCTTCTCACCAGGCCTTTAGCTTTGGAGGGGTCTTCTGTCTGCTCACAAAGCGCCACTTTCAGGCCTGCCTTGAGGAGTTTCCCGATATAGGCCGTGGCGGAGTGGTGGGGTATCCCGCACATGGCTAAGCCCTGTCTTTGGGTCAAGAGCAGTCCTAAAATGGGAGAGGCAATTTTAGCATCCGAGCCAAACATCTCGTAGAAATCTCCCAGCCGGAAAAAAAGAATGGCCTGAGGATAACGGGATTTCAGCGCCTGATACTGGCGCATGAGGGGAGTATCCAGTTTGGGATCAAGGGAAGTGCTTACGGCAGAATTCATCGGGTGACTCAACGGCAAGAGGAAGGTTCTATTCTATCAATTTATCGTCTGAGGAACTAGTGGAAAAAGAGGCGACTCCTTCCCCACGTGGGCCTTAGGCAAATCCCTGACAGACTGACCATAAAAAGTAAAGAAAGGGTGAGGTCAAAAGAAGGAGGAGGTGGTGGTGAGGGTGGTGTGGTGGCCAGAGCTATTTGCTGTTCAGAAGCCGGTAATCAGAAACGGTGAATGTGTAGAGGGGTTCGGTTTCCTTTTGGGGAACGGGTGTGGCTAAAATCCGCCCGCTAATTTCCAATGTTTTCCCCACTAACTCCGCCATGGAGACAGGCTCTTTGGGGTTGGGAGGAAGAACATGCACCACTTCCAGGGGAAGCCAGGGGGCTATGGGGAGAAAAATATTTTTTTGGTCTATATCTTGTAAAAAATAGCACCCCGACACGCGCACCCCACAGGGATTCACCAGTTTTCCGTATGTCTTCACGTTTGTGGAGGAGTATCGGTTGGGATTTGCGGTGATTTCTACCAGCGGAGTAAAATAGGGAAGAGACACTTCCGTTTTGTCTCCTTTTTTGGAGGGGGAGGCTGCGACGGGAAGAGAAGAAGGGGCGTTTACGCCGTCCCACTCTACGCCGGATGATTTTTCTGAAGCGCAGGGCCGGGGCCAGGCGCAAATCTGGAAAGTTTGGGCGGCTGTGCAAGGCGCCAGTCCTAGGAGTAAAGCTAAAATTTTCACCATGTTCCCACCTCCGATCCTGCTTTTAATTCTCACCAAAACTATTCTAGAAAACCGGGCCCAAAGGACCTATGATCTAGGTCAATAATGAATATTGATTTAGATCAATCCCTCACTTGGGCTCCTGTCGTCCCTCACTTGCCAGACATCTGCTTTTACTGGATCAATCCTGGCAAGTGAGGGACACAACATTTTTGGCTAGATAGTACCCCTTTAGTGGTCCGGGTAAAATAGAGTGAAACGCAACATGAGAGTATTCGGAAGACGCTTAAAACAGGAGCCCCAAGTGAGGGATCAACCTTTTCAGGAATTTACTTATTCTTTCGGATGCTTTTGGCGAGTTGTTTTAGGGTGGTGTACAGAATCATTTTTTCCTTAGGGCTTCGGTCGCGCAGAAGACCCCCTATTCTAGCTTCCAGAGCAGAGGATTTAGTAGAAGATTTATAGGTCATGTTCTGAGGGTCTAACAGGGCGCTGGGATTAATTTCCAAAGTAACGGCGAGCCGATCCACCATGGCCAGGCTAACTTTTTTTTGGGCTCTTTCAATTTGTCCAATGTAGGAGGGATGCAGCCCGGCCTTTTCACCTAACTCTTCTTGGGTCCAGCCCAATCGGGTCCTCTCTCTGCGCAGGTGCTCTCCTAGTCTGTGATAAATATCGGCCACGTGGCCATTCTATCAAGAAACAAAAAATCCACCCAGATGCCATAGGGTGTATAATATAAAACCTTATGGCATTGATTTATTAAAGAACCCAGTGTATGCTTAGGGGGTGGAGGGGGCGTGACCATTCTTATCGCTGACGATGATTCGGCGATTCTACGTGTGATTTCCCGATGTCTGGGAAGGTGGGGGTTTTGTGTGATCACCGCTTCTACGGGAGAAGAGTTGTTGTCGGCGTGGAAGAAAAATCGGTGCCAGGTGGTCTTGAGCGATGTCCAAATGCCAGGATTTTTGGATGGTCTTGGGGCCTGCGAGATCATTCGCAACATGAATCGCGGGGTCCGGATCTTTTTCATGACAGGGGACGCAGAGAGTAGGGAGAAAATTGAAAAAAAAGGTTTTTCTTTGGCTTTTCTTAAACCGTTTGTTCTAGAAGAAGTAAGGGCTTGGTCTCGGATTCTGGATCCCTAAATCCCTTCTTTTGGTATTGCTTTTTCTTTCCACTCCTGGTAACCTTATCCTGCCTTCCCTCCCGATTCATGAATCTTGTTCATGAATCGAAGTGCGAAGAACGAAGCCAGAAGCGCGAAATGGGAAAGGGAAATTCTTTTTTGCTCTTCGAACTTTGAGCTTCTATCTTCGAGACGTGAGCGAAGCTCATGGATCAGCGGGGGAAGCTTTATGCATGCTTTGCGTGCCCGCATCTTAGGGATCCTTCTTTTATCACTGGTAGCGCCCGCGTTTTCTTGGGCCGCTCCTACCTTTAACTTAGAACCCGGAACACAAATTTCCACGGCGACTCCGCAACAGGTACTTTCGGCCGGTGGGGGAGTTTTTCGAATGTATTTTATACGCGACAACTTTCAGGTGTTGAGCGCCACATCTTCCGATAAAGTCAACTGGACGCAGGAAAGTGGGGTTCGGTTGTCTACGTCTCCCGCCCCCGCCATTGACGCCAGCTCCATCACGGCATGCTCCGTGTTCACCAGCACGGCAGGATGGAGAATGGTCTACTCGGCCATCAGCTCTTCGGGAGTCTATTCCGTTCTTTCGGCCACCTCTGCCGATGGGTTGACTTGGTTTAAGGAAGCAGGATTTCGGCTCCATCTTAATGGGGGCCAAACCTATCTGGCCTCTCCGCGGGTCTTGCGCGTCTCCAACAATCTTCTGAGAATGTATTATGTGGAAGATTCCAGCAACACCAACACCCCCGCCACTTATTTTATTCGAAGCGCCAGCTCCACCAACGAAGGGCAGAACTGGACCATCGAAGGAACGATCCTTTCAACTCCCACCGCAGAGGTATCGGTGAGCACATTGACGGATGGTAGGTATCGGATGTTTTATTCTCAACTGCAGTCCGGGACCACTATTTCTCAACAAATCCTAAGCGCTATTTCCAACAATGGCCTCAATTTTCAGTTTGAATCGGGGCGTGTTTTATCTACATCCACGAGTTTGGGGAGAATAGGGTTTCCTGTGGTGGATCGCTCCACGGAGACCTTTCGGTGGCGTCTCTATTACGCATTTACCGCAACCGGTTCCAGCATTCCTGCCACGCTCAGCGCATTGACTCTTAATCCGGCGGGGACTGGTTTTAGCCCGTCCACTACCCTCAACACCACTTCTACCACCTCTTTTACATTTACGGGGGAAGTTTTTGGTGCGACCCCCACCGTGCGCATGGTTCAGGGAGCCACCAGCATCACCGCCACGGGCGTGACGACGCAGAGCGATCTAGCCGTGACGGGGAATTTCAACACGGTGGATGCTCCAACGGGAAATTGGGATGTTGTACTGACCAATCCTGATGGGAATTCTGTGACGTTGTCAGGAGCTTTGTTTGTCGATATTCCCTCGGGAACTTTGGATTTACTGGATAATTTGATTCGGCCGCGGCTTGCTCAAAGCACTACCATTACGGTGACCATTTATGAGGCGGGACGCGTGACGCTTAAGCTGTACACCTTTAACGGAGAATTGGTGAAAACTATTTTGGATGAGGATGAACCAAAAGGAACTTTTAATGCCTCTTGGAATGGAACCACGGGCTCAGGGAATACGGTGGCCAGCGGGGTGTATCTTTTGCATGCCAACGGGCCTAAGCTCAGCGAGACTAAAAAGATTGTGGTTATTAAATAAAAAGGCGTGGTAAAGTGATCGGGTGATAGAGTGGTAGAGTGAAGAGAATGAAAGCAAAAGCAAAACTAATTTTTCTGTTCCTTTTACCACTTTATCACATTACCACCCTACCACGAAGTTGTTGGGCCGAAGCGGGGCGCACTGCGGCCACATTCTTAAGCCGCCCCATTGGGGCTCGGGCTTCCGCCATGGGACAGGCTTTTACCGCGGTGGAAGGAGGGATAGATTCTCTGGGGTACAACCCCGGAGCACTCGGGGCGCTGGCAAGACCTTCCTTGTCCAGCATGTACTCCACCGGACTCAGCGATGAGGGTTTCAGTTTTTTAGGGTATGGGCACCCCACCGCTTGGGGAACTTTCAGCGCGGGAATGATTTACTTTAATGGGGGCAGTGTTGAGCTCAATTTATCTTCCGGCTTAAGGGAGTATAGAAAGGCTGAACAGGACATGGTGGAAATGTTGAGCTATTCCGTTCAAATATTTCCGGGATTCTTTGTGGGTCTCACCGGCAAATTAATGCAGTTTAAGCTGGTGGAGCAGTTCAGCGCCAAATCGGAGGCAGTGGACGGCGGCATTCTCTGGAAAACGCCATGGCCTAATTTATCTTTGGGCGGCGCCCTATTGAATGTGGGCAAGGAAGTTAAGTTTGAGCAGGAAGGAGACCCCCTTCCTAAGACTTGGAGGGTGGGAGCCACGTATTCTCTTGCGCTTAGAACAAATCGTTCTGAGGCGGCGGAATGGGTGGCCACGGCAGAACCGAGCATTCTCAAGTGGGTTATTGCGTTGGATGAGGTCCAGGTGCTTCATCAATCGGCTCAGACTCACTTAGGCATGGAGCTCCGCAAGATTCCGCTGACTTCCAGTGAGGTCTTGGCCAATCTTCGGTTCGGATACATTTTAAATCGGGACATTGATTCTTTAAGTTTGGGGATAGGATTTGAATGGGGACAGCTTGTTCTGGATTATGGATTTGGTCTGGTTAAAGACCTGAACTCGACACACCGTGTTTCTGTCGGCTGGAGATTTTGATTCATGGGCCTATTTGATCGGAAGAGCAAGAGAATTTTAGTTGCGGATGATAATCCTGATGTGTGTCGTGTCGTCCGAGATATTTTGGAAATCCAAGGCTACCAGGTGAGTTTTGCAGTAGATGGGTTGGATGTCTTGGAACAGATTAAAAAGCAAAAATGTGATCTTCTGATTTTGGACGTTCACATGCCGCGCATGAATGGCATTGAGGTCCTGCGGGTTCTCCGCGTGTCCCCGGAATACAAACAGTTGGGGGTGATCATGATAACCTCGGAAAATATGACGGGAACGATCAATGAAGCGTTCGAGCTTAATGCCAAGGAGTACATTTTAAAACCATTTTCTCCCCAGGATTTGTTATCCAAGGTGCAGAAATATTTTGGTTCGCAGAAGGAATAAGCCGCACTCTTGAAGGTCTGAAACTGTTTTGTTATAATTTTCTCGACGAGGGGGGGAGTCCTCGTAGTGTTAATTAAGGAGAAATACCTTGGGAAACATGAAAGGCAAAGTAAAGTGGTTCAATGATCAGAAGGGCTTTGGCTTTATTGCCAGAGAAGACGGGAAGGGGGATGTCTTCGTACATTATAGTTCTATCTCGGGGGGTGGATTTAAATCTCTCGCTGAGGGGGACACCGTTGAGTTTGATCTGGTGGAGTCAGACAAAGGCCCCAAAGCAGCCAACGTCACCAAAGTTTGACACTTTGACACTAGGCCAATCTAAGAAACAGCTCCTTGGGCATGTCCAGGGGGCTGTTCTTTTATCGACCGCACCGTCTTTGTTAGCCTGAATTCCCTAGTGGGGGAATTCAGGTTATTTGCTAAAATAATCTACTCTCACCTTGAGTAATATATGGGACTTGTAAGTCTTTTTGGAAGGCTTTTTGGGACAAAAAGTCAGAGAGATCTGAAGCGTTTGGCTCCTTTGCTTCAGGTAATCAATAGCCTGGAGTCCTCGCTCACCCCATTAGAGGACCAAGCATTGCGGGCAAAAACCCAAGAATTTAGAAATCGGCTGGCCGATGGGGCCACGTTAGACGATATCCTTCCGGAGGCTTTTGCGGTGGTCCGGGAGGCTTCCCGCCGAGCTATTGGTCTTCGCCATTTTGACGTTCAGATATTGGGGGGCATGGTGCTGCATCAGGGAAAGATTTCAGAGATGAAGACGGGGGAAGGAAAGACCCTGGTGGCGACCCTGTCTATTTATCTCAACGCTCTGAATGGCAAAGGGGTGCACCTGGTGACGGTCAATGACTATTTGGCTAAGAGAGACTGCGGTTGGATGGGGCCTATTTTTGAATTCCTGGGGATGACCGTGGGATATGTTCAGCATGACATGGACAACGCGATCCGGCGTCAAATGTACGCGTGTGATGTGACGTATGTGACCAACAACGAATTGGGGTTTGACTATTTAAGAGACAACATGGTCGTTCGAGTGGAGGATCGTGTTTTAAAGCCTCTCAACTACGCCATCGTGGATGAGGTGGACTCCATCTTAATCGATGAGGCTAGAACCCCTCTGATCATTTCCGGACCGGCGGAGGAATCCACCGATAAGTACGCTATTATCGATCGGGTCATTCCCAGCTTGAAGGTGCGCTTTGTGACCGAAAAAGAGGAGATCCAGTCTAAATACACCGGGGAAGATCTGGGAAAAGGTTTCGACGCCATTATTGATGAAAAATCTCACACCGCGACCCTGACGGACCAAGGAATTTCTAAGTGTGAAAAACTTTTGGGTATCGGCAATCTTTATGATGATGTCCAATCAGAGTGGGTGCATCATATCACTCAGGCCCTCCGGGCCCACCATCTCTACCATCGGGATGTGGATTATGTGGTCAAGGATGGAGAGGTCGTTATTGTGGATGAGTTCACGGGGAGACTTATGCCGGGAAGGCGTTGGTCTGAGGGATTGCATCAAGCGGTGGAGGCCAAAGAGCACCTGCCCATTAAAGAAGAAAACCAGACCTTGGCCACCATCACATTCCAGAATTTTTTCAAAATGTATAAAAAACTTGCCGGCATGACCGGACCAGCCATGACGGAAGCCCAGGAGTTTTGGGAAATTTACAAACTGGATGTGGTGGAAATTCCCACCAACCGCTCCATGGTCCGCATGGATTTCCCGGATTTGGTATACCGCACCGAACGAGAGAAATTCAATGCCATCGTGGCAGAGATTGAGGAGTGGTGGAAAAAGGGGAGACCAGTCTTGGTGGGAACCCGGTCCATTGAAAAGTCAGAAAAGCTTTCCGCCATGTTGCGTCCTAAAGGAATTCCCCACCAAGTTTTAAATGCCAAATATCACGAGATGGAAGCGCAGATCATCGCCCAGGCGGGCAAGAAGGCGGCCGTCACCATCGCCACCAACATGGCGGGACGAGGAACGGACATTATTTTGGGAGGCAACCCGGCCGATCTGGGGGAACAAAAACAGGTGGTGGAGTTGGAAGGGCTGCATGTGCTGGGAACGGAGCGCCACGAATCTCGACGCATCGATAACCAGCTCCGCGGACGTTGCGCCCGACAAGGAGATCCGGGAAGCTCCCGCTATTACCTTTCCCTGGAAGACGAGTTGATGAGGCTTTTCGGTTCGGATCGTCTCTCGACCATCATGGAGAAATTGGGCATGGAAGAGGGAGAAGTCATTGAATCCCGACTCGTGTCGCATCAAATCCAGTCCGCTCAGAGACGCGTCGAGGCCCAGAATTTCGATATTCGCAAACAACTTTTAGATTATGACAAGGTCATGAACCTTCAACGAGAGGCCGTCTATGGATTGCGCAACGAGATCTTAGACGGTAAAGATGTTTCAGAAAGGATTCTTCAGATGATCGAAGAATCCTTGGATGAGAAACTCGATCTCTGGGCGCCGCAAGACGCCCACTCTCAGACCTGGGA
>JACQJM010000217.1 GCA_016205045.1 Elusimicrobiota bacterium
CGATAGAACCGTTCAAAGATATGGGGCTTATCTTCCGAACTTATGCCCATGCCCGTATCGCTCACGCAGATCACCAACTGCTCTCCTTGATCTTCGACAGAGAGGTTGACCTTGCCGGAGGGAGCGGTGAATTTAATCGCATTGTTGAGCAAATTTTCCAAGACCTGCATAACCCACTTGGAGTCTGCCAATACTTGAGGCAAAGCAGAAGGAATACTCAAAGACAGTTGAATCTTCTTCTCTTTGGCTTGAACTCCCGCCATCTCCACGCTATGGCGCAGAAGGTTTTCCAGGGACACCGGAACCATTTCCATCTCCACTTTTCCCTCAAGACGGGAGACATCCAAAAGATCGGAAATCAGATGGTGCAATCTTCCGGCGGCCCCCTGAGCGATGGTCAAGAATCTTTTTTGCTGAGCCGTAAGTTTTCCTGCCTCTTCTTCCAAAACGACCGATAGAAAACCTCGAATCGCCGTGAGCGGCGTCTTAAGCTCGTGGCTGACCGTGGAAACGAAATCGTCTTTTAGGCGGTTGAGCTGCGCCAGTTCTTCCGCGGTTTGAGACAATCGGCGGGAAAGCATCACCCCCTCCACAATCACGGCGGCCTCTTGAGCCACATGGGTCACCAAATCGACATGGTCTTGCGTGAAGTAATTTTTTTGGTGGCACCCCACCCGCAAAACCCCCATCCGCTTTCCCTCTGATTCCAGGGGAACCACAATCAAAGAATGAATTTTCCAAAGCTCGGCATAGCGACGGATCACCCGAGGATCGGCTTGAGCATCTCCGGTAATAAAGGGTTCTCCAAAAAGAAAAGCCCTTACCGAAGCGGAGGCTTCGTTCATCAAGGACAGACGGTAGAGGGAAGTCTCATCTTGGTCAATGCCGTACGCTCCCGGCTGAGTAACCAATTCCCCCTTTTCCTCATCCACCAGCAAAAAGGCGCACACATCGGCCTCCAGAGTTTTGGCCACGATCGAAACAACCGCCGCTAAACTGGCCTCAGGATTTTTGGTTTGGGTGGTGATTTTAGAAGCGACCTCGTACAACACCTTTCTTTCTTTGGTTTTCTGCACCAGGCGCAGATGCGCGTCCGAAAGCTCTTGAACCGCCGTGGAAATTTCCCCCTTTAAGTGGTCCTCTTCCTTTTTAAGACCCCAAAGACTATGCGCTAACTGAAACAAAGAAGAAAGATAATTACCTAAAATTTCCAGAAAACCACGAGCCTGTTCCAGAGGAACACGCGAAGAAAAACTTCCGGTGCCCAACGCTCCCGAAATGCCTTCACCCTTCCAGGGAATAAACAGAGCCCATCCCACTCCCGCCTTCTCCAAAACCTCCACCAGCGCATCATTTTTAATCGAGCTCAAGGTAAAAACAGTCCCGTGAGGGTCCAGCTTTTCAAGCAACCCTCCTTGAAATTTCATGAGGGAAGTCAGCTGGGAATGGTAGGGCATTCCCACCTGCAGCAACAACTTCCAACCCTCTTCCCCTTTCTGAAACACCCAAAAAGCATTCTGAGGAAACAGGGCTTGAAGCCTCATCAATAGATGTTGCAGAGTTTCGATGAGAACCTCGCGGGTGAAAGGCACTCGCATCCTTTCAGAAAGTTCGTGGGCAAACTGCTGCAGGTTATCCAAGGAAACTTCCAAAGGCAATACCCAGCGGAATCGGAAATACCAATACAAACAGACCCCACTCGCTGCCAGCGAAACAAACCACAGCATCAATTCCATCCCGCACCTTCCATGGCATAGACGCCCAGACTCCGTTTGATCCGTCTTTTTAGTTGCCCCAAAGCCATCCCGTGTCTTTTAAGCTGTCTTTCTCTTTCCTGTGCATCATGGGCGTCTAGGTATGTTTCACAATACACCAAATCAAACGGAAGACGCGTTTTTGTCCAACCAGATTCACCATTCTTATGCGCTTCCAGTCTCTGGCGCAAATTTGAGGTAAATCCAATGTAAAGATCTCCTGTTTTCTTACTTTTCAAGACATAAACGTGATACATAGATCGTTCAGTCGCGCCAGAGTGCCATGAAAGGTGCGGGACCATCTAGAACACATCCACCACGGCCTTTAAGTAAGCGGAAGGCGTTTTCAACTGGGAATACCCCACCCACCCCAATCGCACTTCCAAGCTTTCCAAAATGTGCCGGAGGGCATGAAGCAACTCTCCTTCCCGACTTTTCAATTCAGAGCGAGGAGAAGGTCCGAGCACAAAAACCATCTCCACTTGATGACGCCCACAGAGTTCGCCCACCTGGAAAGGAATACCCTGCGTTTGGTTGGAATCATACTCCTGGCTGAAAACCTCTTCTCCGGTAAAACGGATCCCCAAAGATCCGGCGGCTTGAGACAACTGAGTGGCCATCCACTGCTTTTGAGGCTCCGATTCTTTAGGGTAGAAAAAACCGAATTTTCTTGCCGGAGATCCCGAGGAACTCGGAAGAAATCGGAAACTTCTCGCCTGCGATAATTCTTCTTCTGCGAGAGGATCTTTTGAGCCCGGGTCTTCAACCATCAACATCCCCAACCGCTCAGTGGCGGTGCCTCCTCTTCCCAAATTCTTCATCTGCTTAAGCCGTTTGACATAGAGGGCCACCTCGCTCAAGCTTACAGAGGGTTTGATAAATATATCCTGAACGGCATATTCCGGGATTTCCAGGCCTTCCAGAGACAAAAGACGCTGGACTAGGTTTTGGTAAATGGCAGGGTTGGGGAGTTTCAAGTCCACGCTCCATCCCTGATCTAACTGCAATTTCAAGCTATTCCCCAGCGATTCCAATGCCTTAGGAGGATAAACCGACGTCAACACCACTTGTTTATTCTTATCTAAAAAGGTGTTAAACATTTTAGAGAGAAAAGATTCATTCATCTCGGATAAAAACAAGAGATGAATATCATCCACCAACAACACCTGGGCTTTACCCAACAAGGATTCTATCTCGTCTAATGAACGGGAGGCCCCCGCCTCGCTCACC
Organism: Elusimicrobiota bacterium; assembly: GCA_016205045.1. Classification (GTDB taxonomy): domain Bacteria; phylum Elusimicrobiota; class Elusimicrobia; order JACQJN01; family JACQJN01; genus JACQJM01. The sequence continues at coordinate 2,985 of JACQJM010000217.1, forward strand.
CTCGCGGCCAAACGAGCCCCCGAAGTCAGGATGACATTCTCCTGCGAAATTTTCTTGGATATCCCCAAGCCAATGGCATTTAGAAGATGTGATTTCCCCGTGCCAGGCGTCCCGAAGAGAAGAAGTGGGTTGTACATAGATCCAGGATTTTCCACTACCGAGGTGCTGGCCGCATGAGCAAATCGGTTGAAGGGTCCTACCATAAGGCTTTGGAAACTCCATTGAGGATTTAAGGAAATTCCAATTTGCTTATTAGAACGAACATTGACTGCCGTTTCACGCGCGGCAGAAACGGGGGGTTGTTGAGGAATTTGAGTCTCCTGCGTAAAGATTGGTTCCAGTTTAGGTCTGGGGGGTTCAGGAATGGTGGGCTTGGATTTTGAGGGAGACAGAGGTGCTGGGGAAGCCGGTGGAGAGGAGACAGTTTTAATGGCATTTTCGACATTTGTCCGCATGATGGGACTCAACTCCTTTAAATATAAAGAATAATCAAAAGGAGGCTCCGTCTTGCGTGGTCTTCCACACAGCGCCCCCAGCTTCATGATCAGCCTCTGAATGTCGGTCATCTTTCCCTTGACCAACAACAAATGCCGTTGGGAATCTCTAGAGGTTGGGGCTGGGCGTATTTCCCATTGTTCTATCGCCATAAATTTTACCCGCGACGTCAAAACTGCCGAAAGAAAAAGAAGCAAAGAATAAACGACTCACCTCTACATCCTTCCATGCTTCTCTTTAACTTAGTGCTGTGATCCAAACTGTTTTAAATTCTAAGTAACGACGGATCCGGTCTCTCCCCTGAGCTTGGGGATTAAACCAATCAGTTGTTTTTCCAAAATCCACCCATACTCTTTTTAGGTTGCTGATAGAAAGTGCTTCTATTTTTTCGCTCATCTCTAAAGAACCTGAGAAATCCAGTCCTTGTACGGCTCGGTGTTCCGCCAAAATAGGACTCAACTCCTCATGTTTTCCTGTGACCACATTGACCACCCCCCCCGGAACATCGGAAGCATCCAGTACTTCCACCACGATCGTCGCTGCCAAGGGATAGTGCTCTGAAGGAACTAGCACCAACGTATTTCCTGCCGCCAAAGCAGGGGCCAACTTGGAGATCAATCCCAGTAGGGAGGGCTCCTGAGGGGTCACTATTCCCACCACACCTACCGAATCAGGAACCGTGATATTGAAATCGGTCTGGGTGACAGGATTGACGGTCCCATAATACTTATCCGACCAACCGGCATAGTATACCAACCGCTGCAAGGAAAGGGATACCTCTTCTTCCGCCGAAGCCGTGGAACATCCCGTTTGGGCCACCAAGGCCTGGATCAAATCTGAGGCACGGCCCTGGAGAATCTCGGCGATACGGTATAAAATCTGACCACGCAAGTAGGGAGTCGCCCGGGACCACCCCGCCAAAGCTTTATTGGCAGCTTCGACCGCATCCCGGATATCTTTGCGGGATCCCAAAGGCACATTGGCTAGAAGGGTTTTTTTACCGGTGGATAAGACTCTGAAATAGCGACCGGACTCGGAG
>JACQJM010000215.1 GCA_016205045.1 Elusimicrobiota bacterium
ACCCCTAACCCCTAACCCCTTATTTTTTATGAATATCATTGTTTGCATTAAACAGACGCCGGCTACAACCAACATTCAAATCGACCCTAAAACAGGTGCTTTGAGATCGGACAGAGTGACTTTGGGTTTCAACCCTTTTGATGAGTATGCTCTAGAGGAAGGTATTCGTCTAAAAGAGCGGGTTCCCGGCTCTTGGTGTGGAGCGCTCACCCTGGGTCTTCCTCAAGCTGAGGATGTGTTGCGTGAAGCTATCGCACGAGGATGTGATGAAGGGTTTCATATTTGTGGGGATGAGTTCGATCAATCGGATGCTTACGCCACTAGCTACGCTCTTCATAAAGGCATTCAAAAAATCGCACAGGTGAAGGGGAAGGTGGATCTCGTGATTTGTGGCAAGCAAACCAATGATGGGGATACCGGTCATGTGGGGCCTGGAATTGCAGCCTGGTTGGATTGGCCTGGAGTGGCTTATGTTAAAAAGGTGGAAGAGGTGCAGGAGCAGAACATCAAGGTATACCGCATGATGGAGGATGGCTCGGATATCTTGGAAATTTCTCTGCCTGCGGTTATGACTGTAGTCAAAGAGATTAATGAGCCGCGCCTTCCTTCGTTGAAGGGAAAAATGGCTTCCAAAAAAGCGGTCATCCCCAAATGGGGAGCATCCGATTTGGGCTGTGAAATTTCGAAGATTGGCAAAAACGGCTCTCCCACCGTCGTGGTGGAGTGGGGAAATCCTCCTACCCGTGCCCAGGGGACACGAATTGAGGGAGCTACGGTAGAAGAGAAGGCTAAAAAATTGGTGGAAAAAATTAAGGAAGTTAAACTTTTATAATAAAAATTATCAATTATAGGAAAGAGCTTCTAAATGAGTTCGGTGACCCTAGAGGAGAAGCAGATGAGTGATGTTGTTCCTGTAGCCTCAACTCAATATCAAGGAGTTTGGTGCTATGCGGAACAAAGGCGTGGTCAGATCGTCCCTACGATTTATGAGCTTTTGCAGGCAGGCCGAAAATTATCTTCTGATTTAAAAGAAGAGTTGGTGGCCGTTCTAGTGGGTTATAAAGTGAAGGCGGCCGCTCAGGATTTAATTGAGCATGGAGCCGACAAGGTATATGTCTATGATAACCCTCTTTTTGAAAATTTTCTAGATGAGTCTTATGCCAAAGCCTTGCAAGAGTTAGTGACCCAGGGAAAGCCCAATAAGCTTTTGATTCCCGCCTCCACTCATGGGCGTTCTTTGGCGGCTCGATTGGCGGTGACCCTGGGCACGGGGGCGGTGGCGGAAGTCACCGAGATTGCCTTGGATGCTAAGACCAAAGGGATTCGAGCTACCCGTTCTTCCTATGGAGGAAATGTTGTTTCTACCTTAGGTTGCAAAGATCAAAGACCTGAACTGGTTACCGTTCGTCCTATGGCTTTTCCCAAGGCGGAAAAAGTTCCCGGACGCCAAGGCAAGGTTGTCCCTCTTTCCGTAGAGCCCGCGCTCATGAAATCCCGGGTTAAGTTTATTCAATTTGTTCCGGAAGAAAATGGGGTCCAAGATATCGGTACCGCTGAGAAAATTGTCTCGGGAGGGCGTGGTTTGGGCACTCCTCAAGGGTTTGATTTGATAAGAGAATTCGCTAAGGCTCTGGGAGCTGCAGTGGGCGCTTCTCGAGCCACAGTGGATGCAGGGTGGATTCCCTATCGCCATCAAGTAGGATTGACGGGACGTACGGTGAGACCTAAACTGTATGTTGCCTGTGGAATTTCGGGCCAAATCCAACATCTGGCCGGGATGTCTTCTTCCGAGGTCATTGTGGCCATCAATACCGATCCCGAGGCCCCCTTGATGAAGCTGGCCACTTTCTCAGTTCAGGGAGATCTCTACCAAGTGATTCCCGCCATCATTGCTGAAATCAAGAAACAACGCGGGTAATTTTGAATTGGAAACCAATTTATTCCGATGTTCCAGGTATTATGAAGGATTTGCGGCTGGTCCCGATGTTAAAGCTGCTCTCTTAGGAAAAAACTCTCGTTACGCTCCCGATCGTACCTTCGATACTCTCCATATTCGGTTAGACTTGGATTTAAAACAGCTTCACAAGCGCCTGGTGAATGGACGCTGCACTACCTGGCTGCGAAGCTACCAGGAAGCATTAAAAACCCTTGAGTTTGACGCGGCCGAGATGCGCATTCTTCGGGTGGAATCTCAAGGAAAAAATCTCAAGTTCCGCCACCAGGATAAAAAATTAAAAATTTTTTTATCTCGTCCTCTTGCTTTGCGAGAAGAAATTTCCCTAACCATCCATTATCGTTTAAGTTCTCCTCGATGCGGCCTTCATTTTATCAAGAAAGGTCCCGATGCGCGAGGTCCGCAAGTCTGGAGCCAAGGACAACCTGAGGAGTCTCACTATTGGTTTCCCTGTCATGATGCTCCTCATGAGAAAGCAACCACCGAAATGGTAGTTCAGGTTCCCGCCGGATTTGTTGCGGTGTCGAATGGGCATTTGGTTTCTCGTGAGCCTTTAGCGGGAGGGACCACGTTTCACTGGAAGATGAGTCAACCTCACTCCATTTACCTTGTCAGCGTGGCCGTGGGTCAGTTTTCAGAAATCAAAGATCAATGGGAAAATATTCCGGTTGCCTATTACTGTGAAAAAGGAAGAGAAGAAGAAGCCCGGCGGAGTTTTGGAAAAACTCCCCAAATGCTGGCGCTATTTTCTTCCAAGATTGGAGTTCGATACCCTTATGCGAAATATGCCCAGGTGATTGTCTCGCAGTTTCCTGGCGGCATGGAAAACACTACCTGCACGACTCAAACGGACGCAGCCTTATTGGATACGCGAGCCGCTTTGGATACCGATTTCGACACCTTGGTGGCACATGAGTTGGCCCATCAGTGGTTTGGGGATTTGTTAACCTGTCGGGATTGGTCTCATGCCTGGCTCAATGAAGGTTTTGCCACTTATTTTGAGTATGTGTTTTTGGAAAAGGATAAGGGGTTGGACGAGGCCCTGTATTCCTTGCGCCAGAATGCCAGAAGGTATTTTGATGAGGATGAACGGCGTTATCAGCGTCCTATCGTTACATCTCAGTTTAAATACCCGTGGGTACTCTTTGATCGGCATCTCTATGAAAAGGGAGGTGCAGTGCTTCACATGCTGTGCTACCTTTTAGGAGAGACCCCTTGGTGGAAATCCATTCAACATTATGTTTCCAGCCACCGGGATGGCAGCGTGGAAACCTCGGATCTAATTCTGTCTATTGAAGAGACCACGGGAAGAAATTTAAAGCCTTTTTTTGACCAATGGGTATTTAAGGCAGGCTATCCCCACTATCGCATCCATTATAACTGGGATGCGCAGAAACGGGAAGCCAGTCTCTGGGTGATGCAGACTCAACCACTTTCTTCAGAGTCTCCTATCTTTCAGATGCCAGTGGAAATTCGCATGGAGGGACGCGGCTGGAAGAGGGAGTTCAAAGAAGAACTGAATAAAAAGGAACATCATCTGGTTTACCGATTGCCTTCAGAACCTGAAATTGTGGAGTTTGATCCTCAGTACTGGATATTAAAGAAGGTGGATTTTAAAAAACCTCTGCGGCTTTGGATCAATCAACTCCAACGAGGTAAGACCGTATTGGGCAGGATCGAAGCGGCGTTTGCTTTATCACACGAGGGAAGCCGCGCCTCTGTGGAGGCCCTTCGTTCCGCTTTTTCCAGGGAAAAATTTTGGGGGGTTCAGGCCGAAATCGCAACCGCTTTAAGTTCTATTCGTACTCCTGACGCTTTTGCGGCTCTACAGCAATGTTTGAAGGTGTCCAACCCTAAGGTGCGCCGCATGGTGGTTCGAGCCTTGGGAGAATTTCCTCGCCAGGAGGTGCTGCCTTTAGTTCTTTCCCATCTTAAAGATCCCAGCTATTTTGTTTCCTTAGAAGCCGTAAATGTGCTTTGCCGTTTTAAGAACAAGGAATCCTTTCCTC
>JACQJM010000209.1 GCA_016205045.1 Elusimicrobiota bacterium
CCCTGCCTGCCGGCAGGCAGGGACTGGCTAAGCCTATTCAAGCCTATTAAAGAAAGGGGGTGGCCGGGGATTTCCCCGGTCCCCGTCCCTGGAGATTATAATCTCCAGGGACCTGCGGTAAGGTTGTAACTCCTCTTCCGCAGGTCTGTAAGGGGGTTCCTTTTAGGGGGAACCGGGGTTCCCTAGGGTTCGGGGTAGAGGGGCAAACCCCGGCCAGGACCCCATCTCAAGAAACTAGGTGAGCTCGTGTTATTTAAGGGCTTGCAGTTCGATGTTGGAAGAAGACAGCTTTAGGGAAACGTCAGAAACGCCCAAAATTCTTTCGGCACACCGTTTTCCATCCAAGATCGCCTCTTCCATAAAAGAGTACTTCCAAGCTCCATAACGCCCAATGGATTCGGCACGATGGTCTTTAAGATAGGAAAAAATAGTGCGAGCAGCACGCGCCCGCTCACGGTCGTAGATCACATAGGCACAGGGAATCGGCATCCATAGTTTCGTCAGCAGCCGATCCTTGGACTTGAGGATTCCACAAGACCGAAGGCCCTCCAGAACTCTCGACTCTTCGCGATCGAATTCAAATTTCTGCCCTGGAATACCGGACACCTCAATGTACATGGCGGTGGCTCCCCGGGGAGCTATGTGAGGGGAAAAATTAGTGGAGAAACCTGCCCGGTAGAAGTTGAATTGTTTCTCAGGAAAATAGATCCAGTGTTTATCCGAGATAGAAGATCGGGCGATCCCCAGGTTCAGGCAGTAGACGCTGGTGTACCGCAAATCAGCCCTCGCACTCCGCACCACCTGAGGCAGACCCTTTGTTTTATCCAAAAAATGAACCAAGGGCATGGTATTGACCAAGGTCTCAAACCCCACTTCTCCTATCCCATCAATTTCGGCCACTCGCTGGTTCAAATCAATAGCGGTAACTTGAGCTCCCAAATGGATATTCTTTACGCGACGAGCCAAGGCGTCCGGCAGGGATTGGCTTCCCCCCCTCTTAGGATACCGAAACGTGGCATTGTAGCCAAAGAATTTTTTCTGATCGGTCAGGGCCCCATACAATACTTCTTCCGGCTTAGGCTTGGGCACGAATCGTCCTTGCCACTCCGTGGTCATAGAATTCAAAGGGACACGCCATAATTTCTCATTATAAGGAAACATAAAATGCTTACAGATTCCCTCGCCGAATGTGCTTAAAGCCCAGGACTTAAAAGAGAGCGAGGAGGGAAGGGCCTGTCCCCCATTGCGAAGTGTCTTGAGGAAACCCACCACACATGCCTCCACCACCCTGGGTGGAAGCCCGTAAGTGTTGGCCTGAAAAGGGTACCGCGTGTACGCGCCGTGGGAGTAGATCCAGGAGTTCCGGTTGCGCAAGTAAAAATTGTCTTTCAACAGATCCAGAATAAGTTTTTTCCCATAGGGGTCGTGCAGATGAAGTAAATGCCCCGTATGATCAAAGGTAAATCCATCATGCTGGAGAGATCCTGCCAGGCCTCCCACTCTTTTCTCTTTTTCTAAAACGAGAGTGGAGACCTTTTGATGGGATCGCTGCAGGTGGTAAGCGCAGCTTAACCCCGCCAACCCACCGCCTATAATGAGAACATCGGTTTTCAGCATATCATTAAGGGGATTAAGGGATTAGGGAATGAAGGGATTAAGAATAATCAGAAACGTCTCAATTCCTCAATTTCCATTTCCTCAATCCCTCCTAAATTATTCCATCTTAACACGCGCAATGACCAAGCTGAGGAGAACAAATTCTCCGCCCACAAAAAGATAAATCCAAAAACCCCACAACAGAGGGACTTGGGTCGCCAAAAACGCAAAAAAGGAGAGAACCAGGCTGGCCAGCGTGGTCAGCATCACAATCTCTCCCCGACCGTATCCCATGGCTTCTAGTCTCAAGGGGAAATGATCACGGCTGCCCATGAACGGGGAACGCCCCTTCAACCACCGCATCACCATCACAAAAAGCGTATCATAAATGGGAATTCCCAATATAAATAGCGGGGCAAACACTCCCAAGGGGTTGATGCGCGAATAATCCGTTCCCAAAGAAACTGCGGCCAAGACGAATCCCAGAAAAAGACTCCCCGAATCGCCCATAAAGATTTTCAGGTTCTTCGAGAAATTGTAGGGTAAAAAACCCGCTGCCGCCCCCAGAAGAACCGCCGAGGTGAAGTTGACATAGATGGCCTCGGAAGGCAACGCGATCCAAAAAAAACCTAACGCCGCCGCCGCGGCTTGACTGGCCGAAAGGCCATCCATAATATCAATGATATTGAAGGCGTTCACCACTCCCACCACCCAGAAAATGGTGAGAAGAATGGCCAAATAATCCGGTTTGATAAAATGGATGCGGATATCGAAATAGATGAGCACCAGAGCCGCCAGAATTTGGACGAAGAACTTGGGGACGACCCCTAATCCATGGGGCTTGCGCACATCATCCACCGCCCCCAAGAAAAAAATCAAACTTCCCCCCAGCAAAATACCTCTTAAATTACGCAGGGTGCCCGTAGGAAACTGTGTCCAAAATCGCAAAAGCACCAGGGTAATCCCAAAAGCTAACCCAATGGCCAACCCACCCATGGCGGGGGTGGCCTGACCATGGGTTTTAATGTTTCCAAAAGGACGATCCAGAAAGTCCAACCTCACCACGATCCAGCGCACCAACGGGGTCAGGACAAGCGAGAGTCCAAAGGCCGTCAATGTGCTGAGAAGATACAATCGATTATAAAGCATAGATCACACATCCCAGGGATTGAAACACCGGCTCTAAACCATTCGACTGAAGATCCGCCCAATTTTCCAGGCCTCTCTTTGTAAATCTAAAAGCCACATATCCCGACACACTTTCCGACTCTTGGGGCACCTACAGGATGAGTGTGAATTTATCATACTTCA
>JACQJM010000250.1 GCA_016205045.1 Elusimicrobiota bacterium
ACAAAAAAGAGTTTTTACAACAGCGAGACCCGCATACTATTTTCAATAGATGTTAGGGAGAACCCATGGCCACTAAAACAAAAACAAGAAAAACTTCTTCTAAAACCGCAAAAGGGATTTCCAAAAGAGATTATGGTCCCCTACGTAAACACCTTCTTAAAATGAAGGAGGATTTGCGCAAAATCGTCCAACGGACCCAGGATATAAAATCCGTGGGGCAAGACACGGGAGACGAGGCTGATCAAGCTACCCAAAGTTTAGAGAAAGAGTTGATGTTTGAACTTTCCGACAATGAGCGAACGATGTTGGATAATATCGAGGCGGCGTTAAGAAAAATGGACAAGGGAACTTACGGCATCTGTGAGTCCTGCCGTAAACCCATTCCTAAAAAAAGAGTTCAGGCCTTACCTTTCGCGCGTTATTGCATTGAGTGTCAAAGCATTGTGGAAAGCAGCATACAATGAAAGCAGTTTTATTAAAGAACTTCGGCGGCATAGAAAATCTGGAGTATGGGGAATTTTGGGATCCCGTTCCTGGGTCCGAGGAAGTCACGGTCAAAGTCCAAGCCTGCGCCCTCAATCACCTGGATCTTTTAGTCAGGGAAGGTATCCCAACCTATAAAATCACACTGCCTCATGTGTTGGGGTGCGATATTGCCGGGGAAATTGTGACCCTGGGATCCTCCGTGGAAGGCCTTAAAGTGGGAGAGCGTGTAGTCGTTGCCCCAGGAAACTCCTGCTTTCACTGTGATTACTGCATTAAAGGGCAGGATAATTTATGTGTACGTTACGGAATTATCGGCGCGGATGGAGGGCACGGAGGATACGCCGAGTATGTCAAAGTTCCGCTCCGCAACATCTTGCCCTATCCAGACGATCTCTCTTTTGAAGAAGCCGCCAGCTTCCCTTTGACCTTCTTAACTGCATGGCATATGCTCATGACCTTGGCGCGCCTGGCGCCGGATCAGACCGTTCTTATCCTGGGTATCGGCAGCGGGGTGGGAATTGCCGCCCTTCAGATCTGCAAGCTTATGGGAGCGCGCGTCATTGCCACTTCCTCATCAGAGGAGAAGTTGGAGCGCGCCAAGAAAATGGGGGCGGATGAGATTCTTTTAACGCACCCGGATGATCTTGTGAAAAAAACTATTCGACTGACCGAAGGGTTAGGGGTGGATGTCGTATTCGAACATATTGGCCCGGTAACCTTTGATAAAAGCGTACGTACCCTTAAAAAGGGAGGAGTTCTGGTCACCTGCGGAGCCACCACGGGACCCACTGCGGAGTTAGATCTTCGTTACGTGTTCAGCCGAGAGCTCAAAATTTTAGGGGCGCGTATGGGAACCCTGGCGGAGCTGAGGAAAGTGGCTCATTTTGTAGGAACCGGAAAACTTAAGCCTATTGTCGATAAAACCTTTCCACTCAAAGAAGCCAAAGCCGCTCACAAATATCTCGCCAATCGCAACCAATTCGGAAAAGTTGTACTCATTACATAGGGGATTAAGGGATTGAGGAATTGGGGAATTAGGAGGTTAAGGGGTTGGGAATTAAGAAAACTAAAATCTTAATCCCTTAATTTCTATTTCCCTAATTCCTTTTTAAGGCCCTGTTAAGGTAATTTTGGTTTTCTGTAGGTTCCTGGCGTGGGCAGAAACGACAAAATGATTTTTGTCTGCGCTCAACTCAAATCCTTGTGGCTCCACATATTTCAATAATTCCTTCCTAAATCCCGGCACATCCCCTGTCAGTTGGGCCAGGCGGCCGATATCGTCGGTATAAAAACCGAAGCGCTGCCGGTGAATCGCCTCCAGCTTGGCAATTCCTTGAAGTCCCTGATAGGCCAAAGCCACCGCTTGTTTTTCTTGGGGGAAAAGCTTTAAAACATTCTCTCGAATCCACAACCCTCCTAAGAGTCCAAACACCACAAATGCCGTTAGCAAAATTCCAGCACGTTCCAAAGGACCCCGAGGGCTCGAGGCCAAGACCTGTGTGCCCGCCAAAAGATCGTGCCAGGTTCTTTTCTGAGGATGGAAGAAAGCCCAGAGATAACCCAAATTAAAGCAGAAAAGACTTAAAAAATAACCGATAGCCCTGAGAAAGCTTTGAGAAAAGGAAATAGGATTTCCTTCCAGATCAACTACATAAAGTCCCAGAAGTCTCTTCCCCCAACTGGCACGGCCCTGAGCATTCATAAAAGTCTGATAGAAAATATACAGAAGGACCCAAAGGGATTTCCATATTAATGGCGGAGGCAGCACCTGGGAATAACCACTTTTGGCCGCTCCATAAATAAAAATCTGGTGCCCTAAAACAAAAAGCAAGCCATCGAACACATAGGCCAAAAAACGTTCAGAAAAGCGAGCCCGAACCGGTTCCGGTTGATCTGAACGAAGCGCAAAACCAAAAGAATCCTTCATCGAGTTAAAGTGTATTAGGGCGGGTGTAGCGACTTAAAAGACGGGTCAACCAGAAAAAGAGTGCCGCTACAGGGAGAAGGCTGAGATTAAACCATACGAAAGGCCAAAGTCCATTGGAATGATCAAAAATAAACCCTATGCCCATGAGAAGCGCCATAGAAAACGCCGTAGCTAAAGCTCCAAAAATGCTCATTTCCTTCTCCCGCGACTCGCTTGAAATTTGAGAAGCGATAAAAGACAAAAGTTTACGATTGCCTACTACTTGAAGAAACCCAAAAGGAATCATCGCTAAATAGATAGGAATGAAAGCCAGCAAACCTTTCATATGAAATAGAGGAAGAAGCATGGGAACAAAAAATAAAAAGCTCAATGTGCCTAACTTCACCCATAGAAGCATGGACCTAGCGGAAATCTCATTGCGCCCCTTCTCTGTAATCTGTCCGTCTTCTTTTACTTCCTCCATCCATCGCCCCAACCACAGTCTTAGAATCATTCTATCCACGAACGAAATCATCCAACGGAAACCTTCAGTCAATCGATTCTTTGCCTGAGACAAAGCAGAAATTGCCTGCTGATGCACTCCCAGCCCCCCCGTTTGTTCCGCATCTGTCTTGGGCACTTGCATGCGAAAATAGAGAAGAATTCCTATTAGTAGAGCGACGGGATAAAAAATTAAAGCGACCACAAACCCAAAAGCTCCAACGATTCGGGACGCCAAAGGAGGTCCTGCAATCCCCACAGGTTCCACGGAAAACTGTTGAATACCATAAAATCGATCCATGGCCGCTTGGTTTTTGCCGAAGAATTTTAAAGGAATGATCCCCATGGCAACGCCACAAACTCCTCCTAAAAATCCTCCCAAAGCCTCCAAGATCATCATCACCATCAAAGTCATGTGGCCCGTGGCGAGAAGATAGACTAGTAAAGAGAAATTAATTAAGGATAAAATGGTGGTGCTTACCACAATCGCTTTAGGCCCCAATCTCTTTACTAGAAATCCTCCCACCACGCTCCCCACAATGCCGGCCAAAGCGGCGTACATCGCCATTTGGGTGATAACCATGTACTTGGCGAACTTCAGCTTGATCAGCATAGGAAGGGCCAACCCTACCGCCTCAATTCCAATTTGCATAATGATGCCCGCCCACAAGAAAAGCTTCACGGATCTGTTAAAAAAAGGACGTTCCGGCACAGGAGAAGCGGACCCTTCTTTGGGGGGCGGCCGGCTGGCCTCTTGAATCAACTTGCCTTCTCGGAAGAGAAGAACTCCTCCCATCAGCCCACCCAAGCTATAAAGACCCGTCATCCACGCTTGATAGTTGGAACCTGCTGTGGCCACGCCCCCGGAAGCTAAGAGACCAAAAGCTGGAGCCACCAAGGAATAAATAACAGGATTCAAAAAAGCCAGAATCACATAACTGAAAAAAGCGGTCCTAAGCGCGGAATTCCTAAACAAGACGCTTCTGGAATAAGAGACGACGGTATCTCGTATCGCGCGCAAAAAAGCCACAAATTCGTGCCACAGGTGAGGAAAAGCGGCCAGGGCTTGCCAGGGAACAGCCCAGAACCAACGCATAAACGCGCTTTGGGAAATTCTTTGGAGAGTTTGCGGAAGAAGGTTTAAAACTCGCGACCATATTCGTGAACCGTTAAAACCTTGTTCATATCGGTGGATATACACCTCTATAAATTTTTTGGTTCTCTCCGGTAAATTCTCAAAGGCAGGGTGCCTAAAGCCCTGGCCCGCAATGGGAGAAAAAAAGATGGCTCGAAATCCTGCCTTTTCTCCCTGAGACTTGAAATATTGACCCAATGCTCCCGCAGTTCTAAGTCCCGTCAATCCGTAAGAAATCAGGAAGGGAACATACTTAAGGCTGCTGATTAAAACCCAAATCCAAAGAAGAGGAGATTTTAAAAAGGAGGGGTTCGTCAAATTATGCCAGCCGGTAAAAGCACCAACAGAAGCCCATCCCAACACAAGCATAGCTGCCACCAATTGATAAAAGGTGGTCACTTTTGCCTTGAGAGGATCCGGTGGCGGGTTTTCTAAAACCTTTTTATCGAGAGGGGGGACAGGGGTGGCAGGAGGAGCTTGTTCCAGGGTGGATCCAGAAACTCCGGAAGAAGAATTTTCGTTTTTCTTTGCTTTCCCTGGCATAGAAGCCAAATCCATATCCGCCGGGAAAGAAACCTCCACCCCGTGTTCCAAGGATAATCCCCGCAGAAGCTCTTTAGCCATGGAACCGGCACGATGCATCGCCTTCTTTTCCCTTTCAATTTTTTCCGAATCTTCCGACTCTGGCGGGCTCTGCTCTGAAGCAGCGACATCAGATGCATTTGGGGCTCCTTTGCGCGCGGGTGGGGAAACTTGGGGAACTACGATGGGGGCCGGCAACACAAAAAAATGAGTTCGATGGAAAGAAGAAGAACCAACTCCAGGACGAACTAAGGAGGAAGAGATGGAATAAGAGGAAGCCGTGTTCAAGGGAACATAAGCAGCCCCCCTGGTTAAACTTAAATCTCCGACAGAAGGGGATCGTGCAGGTACGTTCTGGACGGGAGAAACGGAAGGTTGAAACTTTCCCTCGCCGGGTTTGAATCGTTGGCCGACAGCCTCATAGAAGCCTATTCCAGGAGAAAGAAATAGGAAAGAAAAAGAGAGAAAAACCCTAACAATACGCCCATAAAATCCCACGGGAAATAATGATAGCAAGCACTGCCCGAAAGCCTGAGAGGCTTTAGGCCCAGGCCGGCAAAGACAATGGGCCTAGAGACAAGTAGGCCTTAGGATGGATATTTTACGGACTCTCTAGAAGAAGGAGTTACGGGGAAGTGGGGCGAGACCGAATATAACGATTGAGCTTAGAACCGAGCCAGAGATAGTAGAACCCTTTGGGCCTATCGTCGAGAGGACATTAGACCTAAGAGCAGATAGGACTTACTACCTACTCTTGAGCCCCAAGGGCAAATTTGATTAAATGATCCCACACCTTTCATGGCACTCTGATGCAGTGAAACACATTGATCTACTGCCTGGATACTATGAAAGGTTGGAACCCCCTCTGAGGGTAGATAGGTTGTATCCGCCTTTGCATCAGAGAATTCAGAACGCCCAAGGTAGCAGAGCGGGGGAATCACCATCCACCATGAAGTACAACTTTTCAGAAAATCTTCCAATGCGAAAGAACAGTCTCTTGGGCGTTTTTGCCATGAAAGGTGTGGGATGAATTATGTACCTCCTTTACGATTCTGAATGCTGTTTCTGTGAAGGATTCGCCTCCTGGGTAAAGCAAAACGATCGCAAGTCGGTAATTGAAATTGTTCCTTTTCAAGACCAAGCCAAAGTAAAGGAAGTAGCTTCCACTCTAGATCCTGATCAACTCACCCGGAGCTTCCATCTGGCCTTTTCGGATGGTCGGATCTTAAGCGGTCCCCAAGCCATTCCCATGCTGGCTGAATTGACACTTCCAGGAGGAGTGATCCTCAAGAAAATACTGACCCGAATGCCCGGATCCGAAAGACTTCTTAGAATAATCTATCGCTGGGTGTCAGAACACCGCTGGGGTAAAGAGGCGTAGACTCAATTATGTGTCGACTATTTGGACAAATTTCATCGAGCCCACTCAAGGCGGAGGATTTCTTGGCACAGGAAAGCTGCTCCCTGCTGAGGCAAAGCTTCGCAAACCCTAAAAATTTGCAAAAAGATGGCTGGGGGATAGGGTACTATGTGAACCAAAGGGCACGTCAAGCTGTGGTCGTTAAAAGTCCCCGGCCCCTCTTTGAACAAAAAAACTTTTTTCAAAGACTGGCGAATCAAACGCGATCAAAGATCATCATCTCCCACATTCGAAATGCTTCCAATCCCAGGGGAATTCCCAAAAAACAGTTGATTTCCCTAAATAACTCCCAACCCTTTCACCACAAAAACTACCTTTTTGCCCACAACGGCACGGTAGAGATTCCGGACGAAGTATTTTCCTTCCTGGGGCCCTACCAAAAGAAAATCCTGGGAAAGAATGACAGTGAAATTTATTTTTGGCAGCTCATAAAATTTGTTGAATCTTATGGAAGCGTTCCTCGAGCCATGAAGGCTGCCGTCCAAGAACTCTGGGGAATATGGCGGGGCTGTCAAGCCCGTTATTCCAAGAAAAAATATCCCTATACAGGATTAAACACCTTGTTGAGCGATGGGAACTCCCTTTATGCGTTATGTCACTATCCCTCCGCCAACAAAAACGCTTGCGCTTTATGCGCTCCTGACCGGCCTTGGGGTAAAATGTGCTTTACCCGACGCGGTCCTCGCATGCTGGTGAGTAGTGAACCGATGGATTTTCAAACTTGGGATTCTTTCCATGATCCGGAGATATTGATCTTGACTCCCCAAAACGGGAGTTTTAAAATTACGAGAGAGCGGTTTTCCATACATTGAGAACTTGAAAGCAGGAGAACAACACTATGAAATGGATTTTAATGGTCACTATCTTTATCTTAGGAGTTTGGTATTTAGTCAACAAAAACCATGAACCCGTCGCTCCCGCCGTTTCCCAAAATCCCACCCAACAACAGATTCTTTCCGGCCCGCAACCCGCCCTTCGCCTAACCCCAGAGACACAAGAAACCCTTAAAAAAATCTCCAAAGACCCGGAACCTAAGGTTCGCTGGGCTGCCATGGAAATTATCTATCGCCTAAAAGACCCTCAGGCCATTTTGACCATTCACCAAGCCCTTCCCAATGAAACGGACCCCTGGGTTAGAAAGAATATCTACCAAATGTTTGCCGAGTCCAAGGATCGTAACGCCATGCCCCTCTTGCTGAAGGGTCTTAAAGATTATGATAAAGAAGTGCGCATCGCCGCCATCAATGCCATTGGCGCTCTCGAAGATCCCTCGGTTGTCCCTCTGCTCAACGAAGTACTTAAGGATTTCGATCCGGATATTAAACTCGAAACGATCAAAACGATAGACAACCTGCGCAAGATCGCCGAAAAGCAACAACATGAGATCGCCGAAAGAGAAAAAAATATTCTTCAAAGAGTAGCTGATAGCACCAGCAAGTAGTTTTTAAGGAGAGATTATTTTATGGAAACAGAAATTAGAGAGATTAACAAGCGCGTTCAGGAAGCCAGCCTTTTCTTGCAAGAGTTAAAACGAGAAGTAGGACGAGTGATCGTGGCTCAGGAAGATATGGTGGAAAAAATCATCGTAGGTCTTCTGGCCAACGGCCACATTTTGGTGGAGGGTGTCCCGGGACTGGCCAAAACCTTAACTATCAAGACTCTGGCCCAAACCATTGATGCTGACTTTCAACGGGTTCAGTTTACCCCGGATCTCTTGCCGGCGGACCTGACGGGAACCCTTATTTTTAATCCCAAGGACATGACCTTCAACGTGCGAAAAGGTCCCCTCTTCACTCATTTGCTCCTCGCGGATGAAATCAACCGAGCCCCTGCCAAGGTGCAATCTGCCTTGCTGGAGGCTATGCAGGAAAGGCAAGTGACCATAGGAGAAACCACCCATCCTCTTCCTAATCCTTTTTTAGTCATGGCCACGCAAAATCCCATTGAACACGAAGGAACCTACCCCCTTCCGGAGGCTCAAGTAGACCGCTTCATGCTCAAAATTAAAATCACGTACCCTGCTAAAACGGAGGAAAAACAGATCCTGGAACGCATGGCCTCACAAAATACTCCACACGTCAAAAAAGTGACTTCCTTGACTCAGATTTTATCCGCTCGACGTATAGCCGATGAGGTTTATGTGGATGAAAAAATAAAGAATTACGTCTTAGATCTGGTCTTTGCCACTCGCCAACCCGAGAACTATAAGCTGGCTTCTCTGAAGCCTTGGATCCAGTATGGAGCAAGCCCCAGAGCCACCCTGTGCCTGATCCAGGCCGCCAAGGCCCTCGCTTTCCTGAACGGAAGAGGGTATGTGACTCCGGAAGACATCAAATCTGTAGGGCACGATGTACTTAGACACCGCATCCTTGTTACCTATGAGGCCGAAGCCGAAAATATTAGTTCTGAAGAGATCATTAAAACCCTGTTTGAAACGATAGAAGTACCTTAATTTCTGCGTAGCAGAAATTAGTGCTAAGTTCTAGGTTCTGTGTTCAAAGTTATTAAGGTATTCCCTCAAAAACTTAGAACTTCGCACTTCGAACTTAGAACTGTCTTTTTATATGTTGCCCAGTGAAATTCTAAAACAAGTACGACGCATCGAAATTAAAACCGGACGCTTGGTTGCAGAAACGTTTGCCGGGGAATATCAAAGCGTCTTTAAAGGACACGGCATAGAGTTTTCCGAAGTACGGGAATACTCCCCGGGAGATGACATTAGAACTATTGATTGGAATGTAACCGCCAGAACCGGAAAGCCGTTCATCAAAAGATACATTGAGGAGAGAGAACTCACGGTGGTGCTGGCTTGTGATTATTCCAAATCTCTTGATTTTGGCACCCAAGAAAAACTAAAAAGAGAAGTGGCTGCAGAGCTGGGAGCCATCCTTGCTTTTTCAGCGATCCAAAACCATGATAAAGTCGGTCTCGCCCTATTTACAGATCGCCTAGAACGATTCATTCCTCCCAGAAAAGGACGTCTTCACATCTTAAGATTAATCCGAGAACTTTTAGCATTTCAACCCCAACATGCCAGAACCAATATCGCTGAAAGCCTCAAAACTCTTAATCGCATGCTCAAGAGACGTGCCATTCTATTTTTAATTTCCGATTTCATTGACTTCAACTTTGAACAAGCCATACGCCAACTTTCTATCAGACACGATTTTATTCCTGTGGTGCTGGAAGACCCCGTAGAGCGGGAAATTCCGGCCCTTCCGGCACTTTTAGATGTCCAAGACCCTGAGCTGGGAAAACGATACTTCCTAAATGCTCGCTCCAGGACATTTCGGTCAAATTACCGAAATAAGGAAATAAACGAAAAGAGTAGATTCCGGCAGTTTTTAAAAAATACGGGGATCGAACCCATTTCCATCTCCACTGATCAACCTCTCATTGATCCCATCGTTCGTTTTTTTAGGAACCGAGCCAAGAGATTTAGGTAAAGCCCACACGAATGGGCATGCGAATCTATGCGAGTAAAAACCTAATGTTAACGAGAACGTACTTGAATTTATTCATTCTAATCTATTCGAACACTATTCGCACATTATTCGTGTGGGGACCCCTTCTAGGGGTATTCGCGTGGGGGCCCCAGCTCGCCTGGGGAGCTTCTATACTGATGCAACCTGCCACCACTCAAATTACCTTGGGTGACCCGGTAGAAATCCGGGTGACCGCCACTTTTCCTAATTCCTACGAACTTGTTTTGGATACTGGAACTCCATCCTCTTCTACCAGTTCGGCAAAAGTGGACTCAATCCCGACTTTTTTTGAAGCAGGACCCTTCGTGGTGAGAAATGTGATGGCCGAGTCCTCCCCAGTCAGCGGGAATCAAAAAGTTCAAACTTGGAAACTTGTGGTCGTTCCATTTGAGGTGGGAGAAATCACATTCCCCAGTTTGGACTGGAAGCTCTCACCCATTTCCATATCCCAACCCATAACACCCTCCGCAGTGCTTCGGGTACCAGCCGGGGCCCCAGAGGGGCCCAGCGTGCTAGCCCCTAACCCCCAACCCCTGATTTTGAAAAGTCCTCCCATTCGATTCCAAGTTTCATCCCCCCTGTCCTCAAAAGAGGCCCAAACGGAACTCCGAGACATCAAACCTCCCATCTTTTTCTTTCCCTGGCTCTGGGTATTTTTTATCGCCTTACTGCTTCTGTCCATTTTCTGGGCGTCCAAAAAATATTTTTTTCGGACAAAACCTTCCTTTTTATCCTCACAAAAAGAATTCCTGAACCTGTCTCCCCAGGAAGAGGCTTGGGCGGCTCTAAAAGCTTTAAGCGCTTCCGGTTTGTGGGAAAGAGGGGAAATTAAAAAATTCTACAATGAACTTTCCGAAATCCTTAGAAGATACCTGGAGAGACGCT
>JACQJM010000222.1 GCA_016205045.1 Elusimicrobiota bacterium
CTGCCCCTCCCTGCCTGCCGGCAGGCAGGTCGGGCTTTCATTAGATGCGGCCCTGCGAGAAGCTTTCCTCCGGGCAATCTCCAGCCACCCACCTTTCATGAGATATTTCGATGGGCCGAAAGAGATAAGAGAGATAGATTAAGGAACTGTGGAAACAAAAGAGTTGATCGTGGAGCGGAAGGGGGCCGTGGCGGTTTTGACACTCAATCGTCCCGAGGTGCTTAATGCTTTGAGCGACTCCTTGGTGGAGGCGGTGGTGTCGGAGATGGAACGGCTGGATAAGGAGGAAGGCGTTCGTGCCGTGGTTTTGACGGGAGGAAGCAAGGTGTTTGCGGCGGGGGCCGACATCAAAGGCATGGCGGACGCAACCTCTCAAGAGATGCAGAAATCTGACCGATTAGCCAAGTGGGAGAGGATGAGAAAAATTTCTAAGCCCATCGTGGCGGCTGTTTCTGGGTTTGCCCTGGGAGGTGGCTGTGAGATGGCGATGAGCTGCGATATGATCGTGGCCTCGGAGAATGCGGTGTTTGGACAGCCTGAGATTCTTATCGGTGTGATTCCGGGAGCGGGAGGGACCCAAAGGCTCACCCGCGCCATTGGAAAATACCGCGCCATGGAATTTGTTCTCAGCGGCAGAAGATTTTCTGCCCAGCAGGCTTTGGAGTGGGGGCTGGTCAATCATGTGGTACCCAACGAGCTTGTGGTGGAGGAAGCGGTGTCTTTGGCCGAGGAGATCGCTTCCCGTCCTCCCATCGCGGTGCGATTGGCCAAGGAAGCAGTCAATTGGGCCGTGGACGTTGAATTGGGAGAGGGCCTGGTGAAAGAGCGGCAGCATTTTTATAAGCTTTTTGACACGGAAGACCAAAAAGAAGGAATGAAAGCTTTTTTGGAAAAACGAAAACCAGTCTTTAAAGGGAAATGATAAAAACAGGGGTTAGGGTTTGCCTGCCTGCCGCCTGCCCGCCGGAGAGGAGGGGCGAGGCAGGGGGGTTGGGAGTTAGTTGAAGAATTTATTATGACTACAACGATACAGAGCAATCCTTTGTTGGTTAAAAATGAAAATGGTGTTCTTTGGCTGACATTGAACCGGCCAGAGGCATTAAATGCTTTCACTCGGCCGATGATGGAGGGTTTGACCCAGGCTTTTAAAGACGCCGCCAAGGATTCCTCCGTGCGCGTGGTGGTACTCATGGGATCGGGTCGGGCGTTTTGTGTGGGACAGGATTTAAAGGAGCACGTGGCGCTCAAGCCTTCCTTCCTCAAGGATTTGCGTGAGCGGTATAATCCCCTGATCGTGAGAATACGAGAACTGGGAAAACCGGTGATCGCCGCGATCAATGGCACCGCAGCCGGGGCGGGTATGAGCCTGGCCTTGGCGTGTGATTTTAGGATCTGTGCGGAGTCTGCCAGTTTCCATACCGCCTTTGTGAAAATCGGGCTCGCCCCCGATTCGGGAAATCTTTTTTTTCTTCAGAGGTATGTAGGAGCAACCCGCGCCCTGGAGCTGGTGATGACGGGAAGGACATTATCTGCCAAAGAAGCGGAAACTTGGGGGCTTGTCAATCGCGTGGTGCCTGCGGATCAACTGGAGGCGGAAGCCTCCAAATTGGCGCGGTCCTTGGCTGAGGCGCCCGCCAAGGCAGTAGAGTTGATTAAAAGGATGTACAACACAAGTCTTTTTGCCAAGGATTTGCCCTCTCAACTGGACTGGGAGGCGCACCTCCAGGAAATCGCCGGTCGAACCAAAGATCATGCCGAGGGACTCCAGGCTTTCTTGGAGAAGCGGCCGCCTAAATTTGTGGGAGAATGAAGCCCATGTTTTGCGTTCTTCTTATCAATGTCTTATTGGGAGCTTTGCTCATTATCCAGCGTCCCATCAGTGCCGCCGATGCCATAGAAGCGGCTCAGATCAATAAATTTTCAAAGTCTGTCATTCGGGACAAAGATCGTCTAGAGATTCACGCTTCATCAGGAAAGACGGTGGTTTTTCAAAACAAAAAAGGACGGGAACATCAAACTTATACATTCCTGGACTATGTGGAACCAATTGGATGTTTTTTGCTTGAGAGCTCTTTTGGGGAGTGGACGGATTGGACCTTGGTGCACAGCCGAACGGGAGAGAAATATAATATTACAGGCCTGCCTGTGGTATCCCCTAATAAGATGTGGTTTGTGACTTCTAATTGTGACAGGGCAGCATCGGGCATGACTCCACATGGTGTGCAAGTTTGGAGGGTCAGGCCGAAAGGGCTCAAGTTGGCATGGACATTGAAGCCCAAGTGGTGTCCGGGACCAGCCCATTGGGTAAACAACAAAGAGATTAAGTTGGAAGTTCTACCTTCGGCCCGGGACATTTACGAAGAAGTGGTCGAGGATAAGACGCCCCCACCGGTCGAGTTAAGATTTGGCAACGCTGGCTGGTATCTGAAGAAGTAAGTCGATGCATGATTTGTTGGTAAGAGTAGCTGCGAATGAGGTGAGGCAATGGGGATGAAAAAGATTGCATCCGTGGATGAAATGACTCCGGAGTACAAAGAAAATCTGGTCCATCTCATGATGATGCAGGCGGACTCGGAGTTGGCGGGGGCCTACGGCTATGTTCCTTGGATTGCAAAAGCTCCTTCTATCCAAGAAACCTTGACCGTGTCACAGATTGTGAAGGACGAAGTGCGGCACGCGCGGGTGATGTACAGGCTTTTGGAAGAGTTGGGAGTTCCTGTCCAAGAATATTTTGAGGCCCACGATTTCAACCTACGCGTGGACAAGGAAAGTATTGGGACCCAAAGGGTGGCGGATGATAAACGCGTCAATATATTTTACTATCCCATCCCCACCTGGTACGACTTCATCATGTTCAATTTCTGCATGGACCGCGGGGCGGGTCATCAGCTTGAAGATGCCAAGGATTGTTCTTATAAGCCTTGGTGCGATGTGATGGAGGGGATTTTTAAAGAAGAGGCCATGCACATGGCCCACGGGGATTTCTGGGTCAAGAAATTGGCGGAAGATCCTAAAACCAAAGCCCCCCTACAGGAAGCTCTGGACCGTTGGTATCCGCGCACCATGAATATTTTTGGACGTCCCAACTCGCCTAAAAATAAAGTTTACCGGCAGCTGGGTCTTAAGCGGCGCGACAACGATGAAGTCCGTCAGGCGTTTGCCAACGAAGTAAAGGCCAAGTGTCAAGAATTTGGTCTTCGTGCTCCCGAGTGGAAGCCGGTGGAGGCGCAGATGTCGGAAGAGCCATTTATTCCCGGGTAAGGGCACGGGTTGATAAGTTTATAGGTTGATAGATGCTGAGCGAGGAGCAAAGCAGGTTGATAAGTTTTAAGAAGGTCCCGTTTATTTTATCAACTTATCATCTTATCAACTTATCAACGGGTTTTTAGGGATGGAAATTAAGACCATCGGTATCGTAGGCTCGGGAACCATGGGTTCCGGCATCGCCCAGTTGGCTGCCCAGTGCGGCCTTGAAGTACGGCTCTGCGATGTGAGCGATAAATTGCTTACCGAGGCGGAGGCCCGCATTCTAAGAGGACTTGAAAAGATGGAGGTCCCCGCAGCCTTTAGTCTCATCCGCAAAACGACCCAGGTTTCTTCGTTGAAAGGGTGTGATTTTGTGGTGGAAGCGGTTTCCGAGGACATTGTGGTCAAGCAGGGTGTTTTTCGCCAACTGGACGCCTTGCTTCCGCCCCCCCTGGTGTTGGCCACGAACACATCTTCTCTCCCCATCAGAAAAGTTGCCTTCAGCACGGAGAATCCCAAGCGAATCATCGGTATGCATTTTTTTAATCCTGCTCCCCTGATGAAGTTAGTGGAAGTGATTCCCCATGCGGAAACCTCTGCGGACACCATTGAAACGGTTTTAAGTTTAGCGCGCGCCCTGGGCAAAACGCCTGTTCAGTGTAAGGACTCTCCCGGATTTATAGCCAATCGCTTGGCGCGCCCTTTTTATTTGCGGTCCATGCTTCTGGTTAGTCAGGGAAAAGCTACGGTGACTCGAGTGGATCAGGCGATCCGTGAGGGGGGATTTCGAATGGGACCTTTTGAGCTCATGGATCTTATCGGCCTGGACGTAAACCTGGCCATTACGCGAGTATTGTTTCAGGGATTAGGAGAGAGGTTTAAGCCGGTGCCTCTTCAGGAAAAACTGGTGGAGATGGGGCACCTGGGACACAAGACATCGCGCGGATTCTATCTCTATGCGGGAGGCAGGTCCAATGGGGAGAACCCCATGCTCAGCGAACTTATCGCCGATAAATCTTCTCCTGCGGACATGGCCACCCTTCTGCGCCAAGTTCTTCAGGATATTTATGAAGAGGCCAACCGGATGGTGCAGGAAGGCGTGGCCCCCGCCAATGATATCGACACCGCGATGAAGCTGGGAATGAACTGGCCCCTAGGACCTTTTGAATGGCAAAAGCAAAATTTCAGGCCCGTCGTAAAAACAAAAACACCCTAGCCCCCAATCTTCTTGTATTTCTTCAGGGCCATCCGGAGGCTCTGGAGATTTTGGACAAGCATGGCATCAATTTTTGTGCGGGATGTTATCTTACTCTTTCCTCTCCCATCGATCGCGCGGCTGCCTATCACGCGGTCCCTAATATCCCCGGATTTCTCAAAGATTTAAAACGTTTCGCCAAATGAGAAAAGATCAAGACGGGCGCTCTTTTTCTCCCTCTCCCCTAGCGGGAGAGGGTGGGGTGAGGGGTAGATTTTCAGCAATGGCAGCCGGTGTCTTGATCCTGGGATTTCTGACTCCAGGCGTATTGGCACAGGAGCGAGTTCCCTCAGCCTGGTTTCCCAGCGCGCAAGAGTTATTTGAGCCTTTGCGGGCGGATTTGACGGAGCCGCAATACGCTCTGCGCTACTCCATTCCGGTGGGGAAGCAAGGGTTGGGAGAGGTAAATATTGGGGATACATTCGGAGTATACCGTGCTGACCTGGGAGAGGGCTGGCGGCTTCAGTTTAATGCGGGAGGTGGTGTGGCCACGCGATTCGATCTCTCTCAAAAAACCAACGATCTTCAGATTGCGGATTTTACCGGCAACGTTCCCTTAGATCTGAAATACGGTCAGCAGTGGGGATTTCGGGTGATGTACTGGCACACCAGCTCCCACCTGGGGGATGATTACATCAAGAGAACCAGTCCTCCTCTCGCCAAGAATGTAACCGACGAGTTTCGCTGGTACCTCAACTTCACTCCCACCACGCACTGGAGGTTCTATGCGGGAACGGGGTATGCTTTCAAGCTGCTTCCATTTGCGGCAGGAAATCGGTTCCAGACCGGCGCAGAGTGGACCTCTCCTGTGATGGCTAAAAACTCGGTTCAGTATTTTGTTTGGTCCGATCTTCAGTCTCTTGAGAGGACCGATTGGAACGCATCCTTAAATACGCGGGCAGGGGTAAAACTGGGAGACCCGCACGGGAAGGGCTCTTTGTCTTTATTCTTGGAATTTTTCTCGGGGCATATCCCCTATTTGGGTTTTTCTCACCAAAAAGAGACCCATTGGGGAGTGGGATTTGTGTTTGATTTAGGGTAGAGAATTGAATTATGGATTTGTCTGGTTATAAAATAAAGCTTCCTATCCAGGTTCGGTTTCGGGATACGGATGCGATGGGTCATGTCAACAACGCGGTTTTCTTGAGCCTCCTGGAATTGGCTCGGGTGGAGTATTGGGCAACGGTGACCGGAAGCAGAGATTATACTTCCATGCAGTTCATATTGGTTCGAGTCGAAATCGATTTTCGCTCCCCCATTAAATTGGGAGATGACATTTGTGTGTATATACGCACTTCCAAAATGGGAAGATCCAGCTGGGAGTTTGATTATAAGATCATGGACCGCCATGGGGATCGTCTTGTGGCGGAAGCTAAGACGGTCCAGTGTTGTTTTGATTACCAGCGAAACAAGGTCCAAAGAATGACGGATGAGTTTAGAAAAAAAATGGAGGAGTTCGATGCCAGCGCGTGAAGTTGTGATTTTGGGAGCGGTCAGAAGTCCTATGGGCAAACTGGGCGGCGCCCTGGCTCGAGTGCGCCCCGATGACCTCGCCGCCCATGTGATCAAAGCCCTGCTTGAGAGAGTTTTTGGTTCGGGCTTTGAATCCGCAATCCGCAATCCGCAATCCGCAATCAGTGATGTTTACTTCGGATGCGCCAATCAATCCGGCGAGGACAACCGCAACATCGCCCGCATGGCGGCTCTTCTAGCGGGACTCCCTTACGAGGTTCCGGGCTGCACCGTCAACCGTTTGTGCGCCTCCGGGTTGGAGGCGGTGAACTTGGCGGCCAAATCTATTCTTGCGGGAGAAGGAGATTTATACATTGCCGGTGGGGTGGAGAGCATGAGTCGGTCTCCTTGGGTGGTGGCGAAATCCGACCAACCCTTTCCTTATGAAAATATGAAGGCCTATGACACCACGTTGGGTTGGCGGTTTCCCAACCCGCGCATGGAGAAAATATTTCCCCTGCTTCAGATGGGAGAGACGGCCGAGAATGTGGCGGAGAAGTATAAGATTTCTCGGAAGGAACAGGATGAATTTGCTCTGGAGAGCCATCGCAGAGCTGTGAAAGTCCGCGACACTGTTTTTAAAGAGGAAATCGTTCCTATTCCTCTTCCCCAATCCAAAATCCAAAATCCAAAATCTAAAATTGATGCAGTTAATCAAGATGAGCCTCCGCGAACAGATACGAATCTAGAAAAATTGGCCACTCTTTCTCCGGTTTTCAAGAAAGGGGGAACTGTGACCGCTGGAAACAGCTCCGGTCTCAATGATGGGGCGGCGGCGCTTCTTTTGGCCGAATCTCAAAAAGCAAAAGAGCTGGGCCTCAAGCCCATCGCCAAATGGGTCGGCAGTGCTGTGGCGGGAGTGGATCCGTGTTTCATGGGAATAGGCCCTGTGCCGGCCACACAGAAACTTCTCAAGCGTCTAGGGCTTTCCATAAAGGATTTTGACCTGATCGAACTCAACGAGGCCTTCGCGGCCCAGTCCCTGGCGTGTATCCGCGAGCTCAATATCCCGCGAGAAAAACTCAACGTGAATGGGGGAGCCATCGCGCTGGGACACCCTTTAGGTTGTAGTGGTGCCCGTATTCTAACAACTCTAATTCATGAGATGAGGCGGCGGAAGTCTCAAAGAGGGCTTGCCACCCTGTGCGTGGGGGTAGGTCAGGGAGTTTCTACCGCAGTAGAATTGACGTGAGGACGGTAGCTCGTAAACTGGCTCACGGCTCTACTTGCTTACGCGCGCTTTTGCCGCCCCAGCGGCGCACCAAGCCCTGAATCAAATCGATGGAAACGAATGGGTTTTCTCCTTTGGACCACCAATAACTAGAATCCTCCGATTCATCTCGATTGTCTCCCAATACAAAAACAGTTCCAGAAGGAATTTTTAATAAGGGCACGGATTCTCCCATAAGAGATTTTTTGGGGTGTCGGTGGACGATGTAGTGCTCGGTTAATAAGTTTCCGTTGAGATAAACTTTTTTATCCTCAATCCGCACCTCATCGCCCCCCACGGCAATAATCCGTTTACCCATAGATTGACGGGAAGAATCCGGGGCGCGAAAAACAACGATGTCTCCACGCTGGGGAGCGCGATAGGACAGTGTGATTTTGTCTATAAAGGCCGTGGACCCGAGCGGGAGAGCGGGTTCCATAGAGCTGGAGTTCACCACGATGGTTTGGAAGAAATATTCCTTAAAAAATAAAGAAAAAACTACTCCC